>DAOVPH010000136.1 GCA_030629295.1 Candidatus Latescibacterota bacterium
AAAAAAACAACATTTTACGGGGTGGTTAGTCTTTTGACAATGCTGCGAAGGAACTGAGGATGGAAATTGATGGCAGTACCACTATTGTGGGAGTAATCGGCTATCCTATTGCCCACTCACTCTCCCCCCGAATGCATAATGCAGCCATTCGCGCCCTGGGAATAAACTGGCGTTACCTGCCCTTTCAGGTAGCTCCAGAGAACTTAGAGAAGGCCATAGAGGGAATGCGGGGACTTGCTATCAGGGGGCTTAATGTCACTGTGCCCCACAAACAGGCAGTGATGAGATTTCTGGATTGGGTCTCCCCTGAGGCCTCAGCCATCGGGGCAGTAAATACTATTTTAAACGAAGGGAAAAGGCTATCGGGATACAACACTGATGTGGAAGGTATCTTAGCGGCACTCCAGTTCGGCGCTCGTTTGGAGAAACTGCCGGAGAAGGTGGTGGTGTTGGGGGCTGGAGGCGCCGCCAGGGGGATTGTCTATGCTCTGACTACCGTCACCGATGTCAAGTATATTACGATCTTAAACCGAACCATCCCCAAAGCAGAGAGATTGGCCGCAAAAATGGAAAAGATGGCCAAAGAAAAGACCAAGATCGAGGGTAAGGGGCTGGATGGGGAAACCGTTCGAGATGAACTGCGAGAGACTGGCCCCGGGGGGTGTGAAACTACCCACGGGGCGGGCCTGGTGATTAACGCCACTCCAGTGGGAATGTACCCCGATGTGGACTGCTCTCCCATTGAGGACTCCTCTGCCTTCCATCCCCGGTTAGTGCTGTACGACACCATCTACAACCCAAAGGAGACGAAGCTTATGAGACTGGCCCGCTCCCAGGGGGCGAAGAGCTTCAACGGCTTGGATATGCTGGTCTACCAGGGGGCAAAGTCACTGGAGATCTGGACGGGAAGAAAGTCGCCCGTGGAGGTAATGAGAGAGGCGGTTATGAGTTGATTCCGCAGCGGTGCTGTGTCCTCTACGATCCTCTAAACAAGGGGGGTTTAGGTCCTTGTTATATGCTTTTCGCTTGTCAAGAGAAAAACCGGAGCAAGGTACGTATCAGGAAAAATTTGTTGACTTTTGGAAAGGATCTGGTTAACTTTTAGGTTAGCGATTGTCTTTTTAATAAAATGGAGTGCCACTCTCGCATTTGAGAAGGTTACCGGTATGGGGTTGACTGGCCCTGTAGGGTGTAAAACTACCCACAGGGCAGGTTGTTCTAAATCCACAGGAGGGGGATGTCAGGTCTTAAGTCCGGCTCTGCCGCTTCGGATACGGAGCTTTTTTTAGAGTTTACCAAAGGAGACACAGCGGCATTCAACAAGATTGTGAACCGTTATCAGGGCCGGTTGCTAAATTTTGTCTATCGGTTCACCGGGGACAGGGAGACAGCCCAAGATATTGTACAGGAGACCTTCCTGAGGGTGTATCGAAAGAGAGAACAATACTGCTCTACAGCTAATCTTTCTACCTGGATATTCACTATAGCTGGCAACCTTGCCAAGAGCGAACTTCGCCACAGAAAAAGATGGCACTTAGTCTCCATCGGCAAGGAAGGCCGCCAGGATGTCGCCGAGAAGATTGCCGACCAATCCTTAGGACCCAATCAAATTGCTGAGAAAAAAGCAATAGAGAGGAACATTCAGGAGGCCATCGAGAGTTTGCCACCCAAATACCGAGAAGCCGTGATCCTACGGGATATCGAGGCGATGCCCTACGAGCAGATCGCTCAGATTGTTGGATGTCCAGTGGGAACAGCTAAATCAAGGGTCAATCGGGGCAGACTTCAACTACAAAAGAAACTGGAGCAGATCATAGACCAGATAAGGTAAATGATGGACTGCAAGCGCCTGGAAAGATATCTCTCCCGCTACTTAGAGGGAGAACTGGAGAGAGAACAGAAAGATAAGGTAGAGGAGCATCTGGCCTGTTGTCCCTTTTGTGCGGGGAAGCTGAAGAAACTCGAGGCCATCACTGCCATCTTGAGGAGACTAAAACCTATTCAGCCCCGGGGAGATTTCGTCGCCCTTCTGTCCGAGAAGGTACAGAGAGAAATCGGTTTCTGGTGAGTGGTGCGATAAACAAGAATTCTGGAACAATAAGAAGGTAGTGGCGAAATCAGTGTGATAAGGCACACCCGGAGGGAATAGTTGACATCTACAGCACGGATGGTGGCTTCAGTGGGGTTGATGGCCGGACTAACGGCTGTGGGGGCATTTATCAGAATTCCCCTCCCCTATGTCCCTGTTCCTTTCACCCTGCAGGTGCTGTTTGTCTTTCTGGCAGGTGCTCTTTTAGGGGCTCGTCTGGGGGCTTTAAGCCAACTCGTCTATCTGGGTCTGGGACTGGCGGGTCTGCCCGTCTTCGCTGGTGGTGCGGCTGGACCTGGCAGTATCCTTATGCCCACTTTTGGCTACATAATCGGGTTTGTGTTCGCCGCCTATGTTATTGGGACTTTGACTCAAAAGACCCCAGTACCTCAGTTTCGAAGCACATTTCTGAAAATACTTGCCGGGCTGCCCCTCATCTATCTATTCGGGGTGGTCTACCTTTACCTTAACCTCAATCTGATAACAGGGAAATCGTGCTCTTTACAGGACGCCCTTCTGATGGGGTGTTTGATATTTCTGCCCTTTGATGTGGTAAAAGCAGCCATAGCTGCCTTTATCGCTGTGAAAGTCAGAAATCGACTGCCTATAGCAACCCACCTGTCTACCAGAGCATAATACAGGAGGCAAGGGAAAATGAACTGGTTTGAGAGAATGAAATCAGGGTTCCGAACCAGAAAGAAAAAGGGGCTTCCCGATGGGGTGTGGATAAAATGCGATGGCTGTGAAGAGCTCCTATACCAGAAAGAGTTGGAAAAAAACCTGCGGGTCTGTCCTAAGTGCGACTACCACTTTCGCACCAGCAGCAAAGAGTACCTCAACATATTAGCCGATGAGGACAGTTTTCAGGTGATAAATGCAGAAATGACTTCAGTAGATCCTCTTAACTTTAAGGATGTTAAGCGGTATACGGATCGATTCAAAGAATATGTGAAAAGAACCGGAGAGAATTCGGCTATCCTGACCGGTGTGGGAAAGATAAACGGGCATTCGCTGGCCTTGGCAGTGATGGACTTCAGTTTCATCGGGGGAAGTATGGGTTCGGTAGTGGGCGAGAAGGTGGTCAGACTGATAAATACTGCCATAGAGAACAGGCTTCCTCTGGTTATAGTCTCTACCTCTGGCGGTGCTCGGATGCAGGAAAGCGCCCTGTCGCTGATGCAGATGGCCAAGACCTCGGCCAATCTGTTTCGCCTCTCCCAGCAGGGATTACCCTACATTTCGGTTTTGGTCAACCCCTGCACTGCGGGCGTGCTGGCAAGTTTCGCCTCCCTGGGGGATATCACAATAGCCGAACCCAAAACCCTGATCCGCTTCAGCGGCCCCCGGGTAACCAAAGAAACCACCGGCGAGGAGATGCCTCCTGGTTTTCAGCCGGCAGAGGCTGTGCTTGAACACGGCTTCTTAGATATGGTTGTCCACCGTAAGGACCTCAAGGCTACCCTCACCAACCTGATTAAACTGCTCACATAAATGCTCACCTATCAACAAGCTCTCCTTTTTCTCTACGACCTACAGAAGTTTGGCATTAAGCTGGGATTAAAGAAGATAACTGCTTTGCTGGCAGAACTGGGCAATCCTCAGCAGGAGATGGATTTTGTCCACATCGCTGGCACCAACGGCAAGGGCTCTACTGCTGCTCAGATTGAGTCAATTCTCCGCCAGGCAGGCTACAAAACCGGGCTTTTCACTTCCCCCCATCTGTTTAGGTTTACAGAGCGCATCCAGGTCTCGGGTCAGCAGATCGGCACGGACCAGGTGGTGGAGTTTGTCCGGCTGATGAAGCCTAAAATCCAGGAGCTCAAGTGCACCTTCTTTGAGACTGTCACCGCTATGGCGATGTGGCATTTCGCCGCCCATAAGGTGGATGTTACCGTACTGGAGACCGGAATGGGCGGCAGGCTGGATGCCACCAATGTGGTAACCCCGCTTCTGTCAGTGATCACCAATATCTCTTTGGAACACTGCCAGTACCTGGGCCACAATATCTCAGAGATAGCACAGGAGAAGGCGGCAATTGTGAAAGAAAAAGGAGAGGTAGTCTGCGGCCAGATGGCCCCTGAAGCCTTAGAGGTGGTCAGAGAATTCTCCCGGGCTAAACAGACCAGGTTCCATCGGGTGGAAAACGAAGTAAAGTGGAACGGAGAGTGTCTATCCCCCCAGGGGACAGTCTTCTGTTACAGCTCTGCGGATGGCTGCTACCAGAGGCTTCAGACACCTCTGGTGGGCAGACATCAGCTTGACAACGCTGTGCTTGCCATCAGGGTAGTGGAGATTCTCCGGCAGAGGGGTTTTAGGATCGGAGAAGAGCAGATACGCCTGGGACTTTTAGCGGTAAATTGGCCAGGGCGGCTGCAGACGGTGGCCCGAAATCCCCTGACCGTCTTGGATGTGGCCCACAACCCGGCTGGAGCCGCTGCCCTGCAAAAGGCCCTCCCAGAAATATTCTGTTTCCACAGGTTGATTTTAGTCTTTGGAGTGATGGAGGACAAAGACTATCCCGCCATGCTCGAGCTGCTTCTGCCCAGCGTAGACCTGGTAGTCGCCACTCAGCCACAAACAGAGAGGGCTTTAGACGCCAAGACCCTTACCGCCCTGGTCAGAAAAAAGCGGGTAGAATGCCTGGTCGAACC
>DAOVPH010000128.1 GCA_030629295.1 Candidatus Latescibacterota bacterium
AACTTACGACAAACTCACGACGGGACTCGCGACGGAAGTGGAGCCGTGAGCAAGACCCACACTGAAGCAGCCTTTGAATCTGCCATCGAGCGCCACCTGCTCACCTCCGGTGTTATCCATTAACGAGCTTTTAAAATGCCTATTCTGAAAACAGAAGCGATTGTGCTGAGAAGTTACAAGTGGAGCGAGACCAGTAACATCGTCACCCTCTGTTCCCGGGATTTCGGTAAGCTCAGGGCTGTGGCTAAAGGGGCCAGAAGATCTAACAGCAGATTCGACAACTGCTTGAACCCTATCACACAAAGCCAGATCCTCTTTTACTCCCGGAACTCTGGGGGATTACACACTCTGAAAGAAGCATCCAGCATCAACTATTTTCCCAATTTAAAGCAAGAGCTGGAAAAACTTGCCTACGCCAGTGCCCTGTGTGAATTGACAGAATATCTCACCGCTGATGGCCAGACTGGTTCATCTGCCTATTATGCTCTGTACCAAACACTGAACAAGATGGAAGATTCGCCCGTAGAGGATTTTAAGAAGCTGCTCTGGCATTTTGAGCTGAGGATGTTCGCTGTGGCAGGTTACTGTCCCCAGCTATGTGAGTGCGTCTGTTGCGGGGGTTCTCCTGAAAGCTTGCCAGTCAGTTTCAGCTTGGCTCGGGGCGGTATACTCTGTGAGAAGTGCGAACAAAAGGATGCCGCGCGAAGGCAAGTGCACCCGGATACAGTCAAATTTCTGAGAATGCTCCAGAATATAGAGATAGAAAAGGTGGGAAATATACAGATTAGCCCATCTTTGGAACGAGAGATTAAAGCTCTCTTAGAGGCCTTCTGGAGATATCACACTGAAGAATATCGGAAGTTGAAATCTCTGCAAGTGCTGCGCCAGATCAGCCGAAATGCCGGCACTTAAGCTCAACCTTTTCTCCTTGAGGAAAAGATGAGGAAACTCCTTCTTTTTCTATTCCTGGTTCTGGCCCCCTTTTTCCCCCTGCGCGTCGAAGCCCAAAGGATAGTGATCTATATGGACTCTGGTCAGACAGACCACCTGAGGGCTTATGGACTTGTCTATTGGGCACTGACGCGGGGAATCAGTGTAGAGTGGCTGCTGAACTACCGGAGCGGCTCTTTTATGCTACAATATTCGGAGCCTGTAGCCCAGGAGGCTCGCATTCAGGGAGTCTCCTTTGCTGTTGTTGACGAAGTGCAAATTTCACAAGTTTATGCCCAGATAGAACAGAGCAATATGGAGGTAGTTCTCCTGGAGAAAGCCCCCCGGATCGCTGTGTATATGCCCCCTACCAGAGACCCCTGGGACGATGCCGTTCGGTTAGCCCTCGACTATGCCCAGATTCCTTACGAAACACTGTGGGACCGCGAAGTGCTGGAAGGCAGACTTCAGGATTACGACTGGTTGCACCTGCATCACGAGGATTTCACCGGACAGTACGGGAAGTTCTACGCCAGCTACCGCAACCGGCCCTGGTACAAACAACAGGTGAGAGAATGTGAACAGATGGCTCGAAGCCTGGGTTTTCTGAAGGTGTCAGAGGAGAAAAAGGCCGTTGCCAGAAAGATCAAAGAGTATGTGCTGGCAGGAGGGTTTCTATTTGCTATGTGCTCTGCCACCGAGACTCTGGATATCGCCTTGGCGGCAGAGGTGACAGATATTGTCCCCACCGTCTTTGACGGTGATCCCCCCCATCCCGGTTGCCAGGCAAGACTCGATTTTTCCAAGGCATTTGCCTTCCAGGACTTTCGTTTAGAGCTCAATCCTCTGATTTACAGCTTCTCTGATATCGACACCACCCCCCAGGATTTGAGGGGTCTCAGAGGGTCAGAGGGTGATGCCTTTACCCTTTTTGAATTCTCCGCCAAATATGATCCCGTGCCCACAATGTTGACCCAGGATCACCTCAGGGTGATCAGAGGCTTCCTTGGTCAAACTACCGGGTTCAGGCATAATCTGATAAAAAAGTCTGTCACTGTTTTGGCAGAGGTAAGGGGGACAGACGAGGTGAAATATATTCACGGGAATCTGGGCAAGGGGACTTTCACTTTCTTAGGGGGGCATGATCCTGAGGATTATACGCATCTGGTGGGTGACCCGCCTACGGATCTCACCTTCCACAAACACTCCCCGGGGTATCGGTTGATTCTGAACAATGTCCTTTTCCCAGCGGCGGAAAAGAAAAAGCAGAAGACGTAGGCAGTTTTGGGCAGCGAATAATAACAAACCAAGCTCAGCGGCGCGAGGTGCGAGCGTCTGCTAACAGCGATATATTAAACCAGATACTCACTTTACTCCATGTCAAGAGCTGCCCTCGTTTTCCAAGCTTATTCTAAATGCTCCAGGTCTGCTAAATCCTGAAATCTGCCTGTAGCTCGTTTGTTTTTTTTGAGGCTCTCCAAATCAATAAAGTTTATTGTTGTTCCTTCAATATTCGCTTCTACTCTCAAAGGATAACAAGTTTCAAAATCAACGTCTTTAATTTCTGTCAAAAGGTCGATTCGATTTGGAGGGTAACCCAATTGAACCACTTGATCAGGTTTTAGAAGATCTTCAACTTTCAAATCAAGTGAGCCGAACCCAAAATCTTTCAGAGCCTTAATTAGATTTTCCGCATTTCTTTCATCCAACCCAATCCACAAGTCTATATCTCTTGTGTAGTGTGGATAACCATAGAAAGCTACCGCATATCCACCTATTACAAGATAACGAACATCATGTTCGTTTAACAATTGTATAAACTCTCTGAAATCTTTGTTGATTACCATATTTCCAGCCTATGTATTCTTGTCTGATTGTTTCTAATGTTGCAAGACGTTGCTCATAAGATTGAGTTTGCCAAAAAGCAAAATCACTTTGAGCTTCTGCTATTTTTACTTTCGTAATGACTGTTCTAAGTGGTGCTTCCATTTAATCTTCTTGGTTTGTCTTTCTGCAATTTCGTTCAAGGCCTCTTAGGCCGCAATGACCTTGCTAATGAAGGCTGATTTGGCTGCCGTGTACTCTGCGCGACTGTTACTGAACTTTCGGCTTAGTTCTACCTTTAGGGCCTCATACTCTCGAGCCAAGTTGGGATCGCTTCTTAATGCATCCCGAAAGTAGAGATTGCTTGTCCACTCTCTACTTCCATACTCGACTACGTGCAGAAGATGTGTTTGCACCACACCTGTTCCGAAAACATAATCGTTCGGAATGCCAGCGTCTGCAATGTACTCATAGCCAATAGCCGCCAAGGGGGCTTGACACAGAAGCGCATCCTCTAATCGTTTGACACCAGCCATCATGTCAAGAACAGGCTTGGCTTTGATGCCCGGTATCGCTGTGCTTCCGATGTGTTGGATGTCAACTATGAGATGACCGATAGCTGTCTTGATTTGCTCTTTCTCTTGCTGATAGAGTTCAGCCCAAAGTGGCGTGTAGGGGTGGAGACGAACCTGGCCCTGTTCGACTCCCAGTACCCCGCGAGTGTTTTCGTCTTGGTTCATTGTTTCATTCTCAAGAACACTGGTTTATTATGGCTACTCAATACGCACTAAACAAGCCTATGTTACCTGGATAAAGCGATTTATACTATTCTACGGAAAACGCCATTGAAAAGATATGGGAGACAAAGAGATTTCGCAATATATTTCTTCCCTCGGACTAAAGAGAAAGTTGCCGCAAGCACCCAAAGCCAGACTCTCAATGTCTTCGTCCACAATGATCTATGCACCGGAGCGCCGTTAGTCTGCCTCTCTCGTTGACGCTCTCTCTGGCCACAGAAAATCAAAGTCCGCTGAGATTTCTGGTTTTCTAGATGTTCTCAGCGGACTCTGCAGAATCGCACCCTCCTTAAATATCTGAGCTTGTTTCTATCCGTAATGCGGATAGAAATGAGTATTTCCTGCTCCCGAACACGCCATTGATCTCCGTACCGGGGTGGAACTTACTCTTCTTTCTTCTCTTCTTTTGCCTCCTCCGTTGGCTTAGCCTCTTCTTTCTTCTCCTCAGCCTCTTCCTTTACCTCTTCTTTTGCCTCTTCCTTTGGTTCCTCTACCTTCTCTTCTTCCTCTTCTTCTTTTCTCTCCAGCAGGTTTTCGTTATCCTTCTTTTTCCTCAATGCCAGATAGATCAGCGTCTGACCGGCACTGTAGGTGGCAAAGCTGTAAGAGAAAGCGAAGAAGATAACCAGGATGAGCATAATCCCAGCGATAATCCCTGAGACCAACACCGTGCCACCGGCATCCTGTACCTTGCTGAAGTCCGGCAAGAAGCACTGGCAGTAGGGGATTTTGCTCAGGATGAGCTCAAATGTCTTACAGGTAGGGGCAAAGGCAATGGCCTCTTTGGTCATCACAGCTAACTTGCTGCCCATAAAGAGGCGAGGGAACCATTGCATCAGCCCTAAGGCGTTGACTGTGAAGATGGCGAAGACCCAGGAGGATAACCCAAGAGTGAACGCCAGCCAACCCTGATAGACAATAAATCTCCACGGCTGACTCCAGATGGTAGAGAAAGACTGAGTGATGGTCTCCACTGTGTCCTCACCCGTGGTGGCCGCGATAGCCGGGGAGAGTATCAGGGAAATAGCCAACACCAACCCCACGAACAAGGTGAGGAAAGCCCCCCCGAAGATCAACAGCGAGATAATGGAGATTCCCAGCTCGCCCACATAGGGAATTCTGCCCAGCAGCCCAAAGATGAGGGCCATAACGAACATAAAGACAATCATCACCAGAATGCCAATAGGGGAGAAGATGGTTGCCTTCCAGTGTTTGGCCACGAATTTCCTAGAGTCGCCCAGGGAATAAAAGTCGTCGCCTTTCAGCTGCTGGTAGCTGACCTTGGCCACTGCTGTAGCGGTCAGAAGCAGTACTACGACAGCAAAGAAGACGCCAACTCCGTAGATGACCCAGCTGTACCAGGCGAACTTATCGACCATTGCCAGAGGAAAGAGTTTGTAAGCCCTCCAGATAGTACCCCATCCCAGG
>DAOVPH010000190.1 GCA_030629295.1 Candidatus Latescibacterota bacterium
AGCCGGGGGAACCCTGGGCGTGGAACCACAGATCATCCGGGGCGGCAAATCTTAAGGTCAATATGTCATTCTCTCGGTCGGTCCTCCCTACCAACACCGGCCATCCTGTTGAGCTGAGATACCTCCGGGGAGCAATATTCTCCCTCTTCCTTTCTTTAGCTCTCTTTTTACCCGGTATTTCGATTTTCGAATAGCCCTTTTGAGCCAATTCATTCCTCAGAGCCAGCAGATCCGCATAGTCGGTCAGGGTCTCTGCCTGCTTACAGTAAACCTCAAGTTCCTCCACTCTCTTCTGCTCCTGAGTGAGGCGCTGCTCAATGATGGTCCTTGCCTTGCTCAATTTTCTGTATCTCCGGAAATACTGCTGGGCGTTTTCAGGGGGTGAAAGTTCCGGATCAAGGGTAATGGAAACTTCCTGGCCTTGGGGATCATAGAAGTTGCTCAGCTTAACCTCTGTCTGCCCCTTCTTAATCTGGCTGAGATTGGCCGTCAAAAGCTCGCCCTTTATTTTAAGGCTCTCTGCTTCTTGGGCTTCGGTAAGCTCCTCTTTTAAGCGCTTCAATTTATTTCGGCAGAAAAGTAAGGCTTTGTTCAGCGAAGTAGAAATCGACTGCTGAAGGTGCTCTTTTCTTTGGGTTTCAAACCTTCGGGCACAGAAGTATTCCACAGCTTTGCTCAGGGAGCTAACCTGAAGCTTTTGCTCAGCCAGAACCCAGTTGGGATTGAAGGTGCAGAAATCCACGGGACGCTTCTTTTCGTCAAAGAGGATAAACCCTTTTCCGCCCGGGGATTGCCTATAGAGAGAGCAAATATTCTCCCACAGTTCGAGGAGCTTCTCCTTGCTCAGAGAGATAGGCTTTTCTTCCCAGTCCACACCGGAGCGAAAGGCGATCTCACGGGCAGTCAACATACTCATCCCGACGATAGTCCCAACCAAGGCATGAACTACAGTCTGGTCAGGATGTGAGCAGATCATCTCTTTGAACTCGGCCAGGGAACCCGTCTGCGGATTCAAGCGAGTCTGAGGGGGAGGAGGAAGGTAGGCCACCTTGGGCAGAATCTGACGGAACCTGCTCATCTGGCGGGTGACCCGCCGCAGGGCATCGATTATCAGACCGTTATCTTTGTCAACCAGGATAATATTACTGTTTCTTCCTATTAATTCCACGATTAGAAAGACTCGTCTGGCGGTGCCAATGCGGCTTCGCTTCTCCAATTGGAAGCGGATGACTCTGTCTGTTCCCATCTGTTCGATGTTTTGCACTACTGAACCAGTCAGATAGTTGGGCTGCCAGGGTCTGTGCTTGGGGGAAGAAACTGGAGAAGAAGAGAGGAAGATAGCCGGCAGGTGCGGAGAGCAACAGATGGTCAGATGGTGCCCCTCATCAAACCCTAACAGAAGAGAGTGTTTCTCAGTCTGCAAGGACTCTTTCACCTGGGCCCCAAGTATCTGGGAACGGAATTCTTCAATTAGATTTTTGATAGTAATGTAGTCAAACGCCATTTTTTTCGGCAAGATCTAAAAGACCTCTTTAACCACGAATTTCACTAATCACTCTAATTATTTATTTTTATTCGTGTCAATTCGTGTAATTCGTGGTTTGAATTCTCTATTTTTTACCCAGCGGCATAATATACAGCGGCTCTTCTTTGATTTGTAATACCTTTTGGACAGCGTCGTCGTCGAAGGCACCGACAACCACGGTTCCCAGCCCCAGTGCTTCGGCCTGCAGGCAGACATTTTCGGCGATGTGACCTGCCTCCATGTAGACATATCTGATACCCCGCTGGCCATATCTTCTGGTGGTACGTTCGTAAACGGCTGCTATGATCAAATTTGCCGGAGCTGCAGAGATCCAGGACTGACTTAACGACGCCTCAGCCAACTGCCGGCTCAGTTCACTTTCTGTTACCAGCCTTAGACTATGCCTGTCCGGCTGGTAGTGATAGAGTCCGCAGGATAAGCCGGTAACCCGTGATGCTGTCAGATAAAGCTCCATCGGGTAAGTGGCTCCGGCGGAAGGGGCGGTTCTGAACCCCCGAGAGGAAGTAACCCCCTGGGCCGCCCACAAGATTTGCGATACCTCCTGGAGAGATAGAGGTTGATCAGAATATTCGCGCACCGACCTGCGGCGGGAAAGCGCCTCCTCAACCGACATAGCCCCTGTATCCTTGGGGTTAGGCAATTTTATCTCTCCCCCCGAACTGCCCTGAGAAGCTTCCTGCCGGCAAGCACCAGCAACCAGCAAAAGCACTAACCCAACACTGAGAATCACACCACCATACATCGATCATCACCTCCTGGAAAGTGATTTCTGTTGAAATATAGTCCAAACTTTTGTATCTTTGGAGACTCAACCCCCAAATTGGCAAAAGATCCCAGGCGAAAGGAGTTCACGGATTTGAAGAAAAGCCTTGTTTTTGCGATGTTTTTCATGGGTTTTGTCGCTGTAGTGGCACAGGTTCTGCTGATCAGAGAAATGCTGGTGGTCTTCTACGGCAACGAGCTCTCCATTGGGATTATCCTGGCAAATTGGCTCCTGCTGGAAGGTGGAGGCAGTTGGTTTTTAGGACGATTGGCAGACAGGATAAAAAGGAAGGTGCCAGGATTCGTCGGCTTGCAGATTTTTATCTGTCTTTATCTTCCTATAGCTGTCTATACTACCCGAGTGATTAAAAACCTGTTGGGAGTAACCACCGGCGAGGGTATAGGCCTTCTCCCAATCTTCTACTGTTCTTTTCTCATCTTGGCCCCTCTTGCCTTGGCCCACGGGGCCCAATTCGCTTTCGGCTGCAGGGTCTTCTTTGAGCTGTCGAAAAGGGCTGCCACGGATATTGGACGGGTTTATATCCTTGAGGGCCTTGGCTCTGGGATAGGGGGACTCGTATTTACCTGGCTGCTTATCCCTCGCTTAAACTCTGTAGAGATAGCCTTGATAGTAAGCCTCCTTGGTCTTCTTGTTGCCCTCTGGGTAATGGCTTCAACAGAACGGAACCAAGAGAAAACAACTCCCAGTGCCAGGCTTTTGCACCGTGGGTTTTATCCTATTGTAATTTCTCTATTAATTGCTGGCATTTATCTTTTGTTCTCCTCCGCTGCCGGGAAAATTCACTGGTACTCGGTTCAGCAGCAGTGGAGAGGCTACAATCTGAAGTCATATGAGAATTCAATCTATGGCAATGTAGCTGTGGTGGAAAAAGAGCAGCAGCTTGTCTTTCTCTCCGATGGCATTCCCATTTCCACCACACCGGTGCCGGACATAG
>DAOVPH010000084.1 GCA_030629295.1 Candidatus Latescibacterota bacterium
AATCTCTCTAAAACCTCCAGCAGAGAAATCTTCCGGGTTCAGCTCCTTCATTACCTCCTCTGCAATAGCTTTCCTGCCTAACATAATCCGTAGCAGCTCCCTTTGGACCACTGGACCTTGAGGTTCTGTGTCTTTTGTCTTTGTGGGGGGGGCTTGTCCCATATCAACCGCTCTTTGTCGCTTCTTCTGTCTTGCCATCTCCCGGTGAACCGCTTTTTCGTCGGTGTTAAGTCTTTCGACAATTTGTCTCACTATCAAGTCCCTTTTGATCTCATCTTTGATTCTTAAGGCAGTCTCCACAAGCTGGGCAATTGCTTCTCTTTTCCCCTCCACAGTTGTCAGATCCTGGGTTTTTGCTATGGCTTCCAACTTGTAGTCCAGGGCCTCCTTGGCTTGGCCCAGAAGGTCCTGGAATGCCTCGCCACCTTTTTCTCGCACGAAGCTGTCCGGATCATAGCCCTTGGGCAGCGAGACGACATTCACCCCCAGATCTGCCTCCAAAAGAGTATCAATCCCTCTGAAAGCAGCAGCAGAGCCAGCCAGGTCGGCATCGTAAACCAGGGCAACTCTATGGGTGTAGCGGCAGAGAAGTCCTGCTTGCCCCTTAGTCAGGGCTGTTCCCGAGGAGGCCACTACATTGCCAATCCCTGCCTCCACCAACCGAAGCAAATCAGTATAGCCCTCTACCACGATAGCCCGTTCTGCCTTTCGGATAGCATCTCTGGCCTGTCTCAATCCATAAAGGACAAAACTTTTCTGGTAAATGGGAGTCTCAGGAGAGTTGAGGTACTTTGGCTCTTGTGAGTCCTCTAACGCTCGGGCACCGAAGGCCACCGTCCTGCCGCTGCGGTCTTGAATGGGAAACATAATCCGGTCACGAAATCGATCGTAGAATCCGCCATCATCTCTTTTTATAGCCAAGCCACTTTTCTCTAAAAGCGTCCCAGAGATAGACCTCTGGGTGGCCACTTTTAGCAGACCGTCCCAGTCAGACGGACTATAGCCTAAACCGAATTCCTGGACGATTTTCTCAGAGAGAAGCCGGCCCTTCAGGTAAGCCCTGGCTTTTTCTGCCCGTTTGTCTTTTAACAAAAGGTGGTGGAAGTACTTTTGAGCAAATTCATTAGCCTGATAAAGCAGATCATTTGTCTTATCCTTCTTCCCCTCGCTTCTGGGTTCGGGCAGACTCACCCCGGCCCTTTCTGCCAGAATCCTTACCGCCTCCAGAAAGCTTATCTTCTGCGTTTCCATCAGAAAAGAGAAGGCGTTTCCCCCCGCTTTGCATCCGAAACAGTGGTATATCTGCTTTTCTGGATTGACAGAGAAAGAGGGGGTTTTCTCCGGGTGGAAAGGACACAGGCCGAAATAGTTCTTGCCTCTCTTCTTGAGGGAAACATACTCGGAGACAAGTTCTGCGATGTCGGTTCTCTCTCTTATTTCTTCTATTGTCTCTTCGGGAATTCGGTAGGCCATACTGCTATCTTGTTGTATAAATAAGGTTACAATAATTTGTCATTGCGAGCGGTAGCGAAGCAATCTCAACTCCACAAAGATAAAGAGATTGCTTCGTCACGGAGCCTGTGCTGAGCGATAGCGAAGTGTTCCTCGCAATGACGGGATGATTTGCAATGTTACTTTTGAAACACCATACTATCTGAAGGGTTTTTTGCCCAGCGCCATCTGTGAACTACCCATAATATAAGGGGAAATTTCACTCCGTCAAGTCCATTTTAATCGGCAGGCAATCGGGTATGACACAGGGGTCAGCGTCGCTTCGAGTTGAAAAATAGATGTTGCTTTCCGCTGGGAGATTCATATTTTTATTAAACGGCAAATCGCCTTGACAATGTGACCTGTTCTTGACTTCAAGGATGTCGAACCCGGAAGGGTTCTTCCCACAGGGAAAACCTGCAAGGATTCTTTTGTGGGGGCTGGTTTCTTCCGTTGCTATCATCCTGAGGTTTCTTCGAAGTTATAATCCGAAACTTCTTATACCTGCAGGTAGGGGATTTACTCCCGCGCAAACTAAAATTAAGGAATTGCCTTTTAGGTTGATGAAAAACAGACAAATTGAGCATATCCTGGTTATCCGCACTGGTGGCATTGGGGATTTGGTCCTCAGCTTGCCTCTCCTGATGGCCCTGCGAAAGTTCTACCCCCACGCCTGGATTGAGGTTATGGGACATCGCTCCCGGCTGGAGCTCTTGGAAGGCAGATACTATGCCGACCGGATCTGCTCTGTGGAACAGTCTGGAATAGCTTCTTTCTTTGTCCAGAATGGGATACTCCCCGAGGAACTGGCACAATATTTTGCCAGTTTTGACCTGGTTATCTCTCTGGTCAGCGATCCAGACGGACTGTTCTCTGCCAACCTGCGGCGAGCAGGGGTGGAGAGGGTGATTCCTATTGCTCCTCTTCCTCGTTCAGGCAGCGGGCACTACAGCCACTACCTACTCTCTCAACTAAGGCACTGGGGAGTAAAGGCAGGGTTGACCGAGCCGAAACTTTTCCTCGCTGAAGCTGATCAGGAGTACGCCTCCCAGTTCTGGAGAGAACACGGCTTGGGCAGGGTCTTAGCCATACATGCCGGCAGCGGCAGTCCTCGGAAGGTGTGGAGGCCAGAGGGTTTTGTCCAGGTGGCCAACTGGGCCACCGAGAAGTTGGGAATGCAGGTGCTTCTGGTATCCGGCCCCGCTGACCAGCAGGCAACCCGCCAGGTAGTGCAGGAGATGAAACCGAGAAAGCCTCTGATGGTGGAAAACTTCTCCCTGACTAAGCTGGCAGCCCTTTTCCAGAAATGCCGGGTTTTCGTAGGCAATGACTCCGGAATTACCCACATCGCCTCTGCTGTGGGCACACCTACGGTGGCTGTATTCGGTCCCTCTGATCCCCGGATATGGGCACCGCAAGGGAAACACACGGCTGTAGTCAAAAGTAGCTTCCCTTGCTCCCCCTGCACCAGAGAGAGTATGCACAGATGCCAGAGACAGAAATGTATGGATTCGATAACAACAGAAGAGGTGAGGAAAGCAGTAGAAATGCTTCTGGAGGGGTCTTAGGGAAACTCTCAATGCAATATCTGATACACTTCCGTTTTTTTCATAAAAAATCGCTTTTTTACTGCATCTTCACCAGCTCTTCCTGTTTCTGTCGGGTCAGCTCCAAGGTGACTTCTTTTACCTCATCTTTGTTTACACTGACAAGCTCCCAGGTGTTAAGGCCTGGGGTTCCGCTGGTCAACAGGTAGGTGCCAACCCCGATTTCTATCTCAGCAACGCCGGAGCGATCGGTTATGGCTGAGGTGGTGGGACGTAGTGAGCTAAAGTTCCACACTGAGAGTCTTACCTGGACATTGGCTGCCGGCTTACCGGCATTTAGCACTTTTACCCTCAGGGTTCCTACGGTATCTACATATCTTTTGGTCACATCGGTCAAGTTCTTTCTCTCGTGTAACCGCCCTCGTCTGGGGGTTTCTGCCCGTTTGAATTCTCTGGCATAGACCTTGCCAGTTTTCTTTACAATCTTGTCAAACCAGGTATGGTCTAAGGATGCTGGTTCGGCGGCGCCGATGAAATGCCAACTTTGGTCTTGAGTATCCCAGATCTCTGGCCAGGCATGGTTATCGTCTCGCATAGGCCACCAGGGAGTGTAGGCACTCTTGGTGGGAATACACACTGCTCTGCCTGCTTCCACCAAAAAGTTAGTCAGCTCGCCACACCTGCCGTAACCGCTCTTGAGCATTTCGTAAGGACCCTGGACCCAGGTAGATGGTTTATAAGTCACCACAGATGCCGCCCACTGGTTGACCTTCACGGCGGCTTCTCCTGTGCTTTTGCAGTCACAGACCAGAGGGTAGAGCCGCTCGAAGAAATCCCTGCGCCACTTCTCTATCGGCTCTGAAGTAGATCGATAAGGCAGCACTGCCGTTTTGAAGAGTTCCTCAGGGATCTCCTTTCCCCAAGGGAGTTTCTCTCTGGCAATGTAAGCATACTCAACATTCTCGATGAGAATGTCCGACCTCATCGCCAGCAGGTCGTAGTTAGGCATATTGACCAGCAAATATCTCATTCCCGACCGGTACTCTGGATGCACCTCCTCTAAGGCAGTGGCCAACTGTCGCCAGTTGGTGCCACCTTCTCTCAGAGCTCTCAATATCCGCTCTTTTTCTGGCTTAGGGACGATTTCTCTTCCCGTGGTCTTGTACCAACGGTTAATCTGACTCTCCAGCTCGTTTTGAGCACAGCCAAGAGCTAAACACAAAACAAGCAACCCACTGAACAGAGCAATCCGTTTCATCCTTTCCCTCCTGTATTTTGGAATGTGTATTGGAAATCATTTCCCTATTATTTCGCATTTATCGGTAGCGAAGTCAAACCAGCATTGAATTGTCTCGTTTGGTTCCACAGCTATCCTCTGAAGGAGAATCTTTTGGCCTTGGGCTCCAGCGGCCAGAAGATACTCGCCCTCTTCCATTTTGAACTGGATCAGGTTCTGGCTATCTGTTTGGCTCTTCACTACGGGGAACCAGAGCCCAGAATTAAAAACATGCACTGCCAAGGAAATGGGCTGGTCAATGGCGCTGACTGTCACCAGGATTGTTCCCGTCTGAGTATACTCTGAAGTTCTGCCTACCTTCAAGAAATAAGGCCGGACAAAGGCCTTGGCCACATTGTAAGGGTGCTCCTGTACCAGTTTGGAAAAATTACCAAGACTCTCTGGATCATCGGGATAGAGAGGTATCCACCGGCCCTGGATGTAGACTTCAACCCAGAATTCTCTATTCCCCTGCTGCCCACAGCATCCCGCGTAGGCCATCCGGCTGGGAATGGCGATCGATCTTAAAACCGCCACCGTTAGTGTGGGAACTTGCTCCTTATCTGCTCTGCCCGCCCTCAATATATGCAGCACCGGACTGGCCACCATCTGGGAGCCGATCACTTTTATGTTTTCCGCTATCCATCTGTTTATAATCAGAACTGCCTCTTTGACACTGTCGACATCCTTTACCAAGGGATAGAATGTCTCAAATAACTCGCTCCGCCAAGCGGTGACCGGCTCGTTGAATATCCTGAAATTGAGCACGTAGTCGAAAAACAACCCTTCGGGTAAGTCAAATTGAACCAAGTCTTTTGCTTTGTAGGCATATTCAATATGTTCCATCAGGGTGTAGCTGTCGGCCTGTAAGGCATCTAAGTCGTTCTTTTTCATCTGGGAGATGAGAAAGCAGGCGGCCTCTAAATATCCTTCTGAATTAGCCACAGTAAGCGTCTGGTACAGCTGTCGGCGGTTTCCTCCCGACTGATCAAGCACCTCTATGAGCTGCTTTCGGTAGGGCTCGGGTAGGCCCTCCAGATCGAAATTCGCCAAGAGAGGGTCTATGCCTACCCCAAGAAACACCAAAAGTAGCACAAATATCGTTGCGATTTTCATAGTCGTATTTCCCGGGTCTGTCAGTTACCCTCTATCTTTGCTTCCAGGGTATCGGCTTGGGCAGAGAGGTTAACTCAGGTCCGAAAAAATTGAACAGCGAAGAACACTGAATATTCTTTCGGTGTTCATTCGGTGTTTTCTAATCTAAGGTCAAATATCCCAAAATCTTGATGTTTGCTGATGTTTAGAGAAAGTTCGCAGGTCTCTTCCGGTTTTACCTGGACGGATTTCCAGGTGTTCTGCTCAGGAGTACCGGCAGAAACGATATATTTACTCGCCCCTATCGACATATCTACCTGACCGGCCTCGTCGGTAAGCCCTTGGGCAACCGAGCGGAAAGCCCCCAGATTGTAGATCAAGACATGCACGGGGACCGCTACGGCGGGGCCGTCTTGCTGGACCACTTTTACCGCCAGTTTACCCGGACGGGTGTAATGGTCGGTGACATCGAGCAGGTTAACTATTTGCTTCCCCAGCATATCTGTCTTTAGTGGGGTCTGGGCAAAGCTGTAGGCATATACTTTTGGCACCCAAGAGACTATCTGGCTGAACCATGCCTGGTCAAGTTCTTCAGCCGGTTCTCCGGAGCCCAAGTATTTCCAATTAGTACCATCCCAAATCTCTGTCCAGGCATGATATCCTTCCCTTGTGTTCCACCAGCAGAATACCTGTCGGGCCGGAATCCCCACCGCTCTGGCAGCGGCCACGTAGAGAATGGTCTGTTCTTCACAGTTGCCCCAGCCGCTGTGAAGAATCTGTAAAGGTCCCCGTTGAGACAAGAGTACCTGGGCAATCCTTCGAGTTCTCCAGGAGGTTTTCTCTTTCACCCACTTGTTCAACTCTAAGGCGGCCTCGCTGATGTTCTTCAGGTTTTTTACTCGCGGAGCCAACTCCTCAAACAGGGTTTTTCGCCATCCTGTAACTGGCTCGCGGGCGACCCGATAGGGCAAAACAAAATGAAGGAACAGATCGTCAGAGACTTCGAAACCCCAGGGCATATTTTCCCGCGCCTGGTAAGTATAGGTGATATGTTCTAACAAAACAGTAGAATCGATTGCTGCCAGTTCTACAGGAGGCATGTTGGCGATAAGAAAAGCAACGGCCTCCCTTTGTTCAGGGGAGACTTTTCTGAGCATTGCTGCCAACTCAATCCAGTTGTCACCAGCGGTTTTTAAGCCAGAGATAACCCGTTTTTTATATTCATCAGGCACTAAACTTATCAGATGCAATTCGTCTTCCCGGACAAACCTCCGTGAAACCGGAAAGTTGAAGCGACACTCTGTCACCCGGTTCGGCTGTATGGTTACCTTTTCCAGAAATATCTTGCAGTCCCGTTTGCCCGCAATTACCAGGTATTGGCCGTCTCCCAGCGGGGTTTCAAACAGCCCTTTTACATCTGTTCTTCCCTTTCTGCCCGTTATCGGAGACCAGGCACCGTTGTTAAACACATTCACCGTTACCCTCGCATCCGGCTTGGGCTTTTCCTGCTCGGTGAGCCACACCCTGAGCCTACCCGTGGGTGGATAGTTTTCAGTTATATCCTCCCCGGCGATAAAAGGCCCGGCGTGAAGCATAGG
>DAOVPH010000019.1 GCA_030629295.1 Candidatus Latescibacterota bacterium
ATCCCGATCAGAAACGAGCTCTTATAACCAACTTCTCTGTCGGGCGATTTCACATAGCGGGTGGGCCAGAGGATGAGTCCGGTTACCAGGAGCATAAAAGCCGTTAGGGTGGGACTGGCAAAGGTTGACTCGATCCGGTTGTTGAAAAGCGCTCCCAAGAACCCAGCAGGCAGAGAACCGACAATTATCAACACTGCTAATTTAAAATATCTATCACTGTTAAGTCTCACCGGAACTTCTCGGCCAGCAACAATCCCTTTGAAAAAAGATACTACAGTATTGACGATTAGTCGCCAGAATACAGTGAGCACTGCCAACAGGGTGCCGAAGTGCACAGATACAATGAAGAAAACGGCCGGGTCATCTACTCCCAGCAGGTCCTTGAATAACACTAAATGGCCGGAACTGCTTACGGGCAGAAACTCTGTTAGTCCCTGCAGAAGTCCCAATATAATCGCGTTGAGGATTGACATTGATTATCTTGAATCATCTCTAATAAGGCGAATGCTGATTTAAATACCATTGACTAACAGAGTGATTCCAAATTAACGTTCTCGCTTTTCCGTCATTGCGAGGAGCACTTCGCTATCGCTCAGCACAGGCTCCGCGACGAAGCAATCCCTTGATTTCACGTTAGTTAGAGATTGCTTCGCTGCCGCTCGCAATGACAATTTATTGCTATGTTTTTTAGGAATCGCAACACTAATAGATAGTCCAGCGACAAGGACATCAAGATTTAATGATCAGGCACCCAGAAAGCGCCCTCGATATGTTCAATCTTTGGTTTGCCTTCTCTCAAGGTAACACCAATCACATCAAACCGCGGGTCCATTCCGGGAAAGTTTCTTTGCCGAAGGTATCTTAGGGCCATCCTCGCTATCTGTCTCTGTTTTCTGGGTGTGACCCAGCCTTCAGGGGCACCAAAGTCTCCTGTGCGGTCGGTTTTTACTTCAACGAAGGCCAGTGTCTTTGCCTTTTGAGCAATAATGTCGATTTCACCCTTCCGGGTTCGATAGTTTCTCTCCAAGATCCGGAATCCCTTTCGGAGGAGAAACTGTGCAGCTAACTCCTCACCTTGGTTGCCGGTGGTTTTTCTGTTCGAGGGGATTTGCCGTTTCCTTTCTTCGGTCAACAGGATTCCACCCCCTTGAAACAGCGACGATGTAGAAGGCAGGGGCCGTGCCTCCTAATGGCCTCCAGATGTTCTTCAGTGCCATAGCCTTTGTGGCTGGCGAATCCATAAACTGGAAACAAAAGATCATATTGTTTCATCATCCTGTCTCTAGTTACCTTAGCCACTATCGAGGCGGCGGCAATGGAGGCAGAGAGGCTATCTCCAGCGATAATCCCTGTTTGGGGAACGTTCTGGTTGGGAATTTCTCCTCCGTCGACCAATAGATGCTGTGGGACAGGGGTTAAAGACTCGATGGCTTGCTTCATCGCCTTACGCGTTGCTTGGAGGATGTTAATCCGATCGATCTCTTCGGCGTGGACGACTCCAACTCCCACAGCTACGGCTATCCGATGGATAAGCTCAAAGAGTGTTTCTCGCTTTGCCGGATTGACTTTCTTGGAATCGTCTAATCCGGGGAGAGTCACCTGGTGAGGTAGGATCACAGCCGCTGCTACTACCGGTCCTGCCAGGGGGCCCCTTCCTGCCTCATCTATCCCAGCAACCCGGTCTATACCCTTCTTCCAGAGTCTGTGTTCAAAGTGAAGAAGTTTCTCTAACCGCTGTTTTTCCACCGCTTCTTTCTGGCAACGTCTAAGCCATTCTTCAGCCAAAGCCCTGACCCCGCGGCGAGAATCTCTCTCTAACAGAAAAAGCAAGGGTTCTTCCAGCCTTTCCTTGTGGGCAACATAGAACCGAATTTGCTGCACGGTCATCTCTGTTAGGTCTTCTGCAGATATGCAGGGATCCTGTTCCTTTTCTTCCTCAGCGGGCATTTAAATCTCCAGGGCTTTTCTGTTCAGAAGTCTCGCTCTCAGGAAGGCAGAGGGGGAGAAAGAGCTGAGCAACTTGTCACTTCCTACTTTTCACTTATCTTTTCCCCTCTGTTCTGAAATGAGATTGGAATCAAGTGTTCCCACGAACTTGCCCAAGGCGTCGCATAATTGAAGTTCTACCTGTCTCGTTTCCTGAGGCATAGAACAGTTGTCATCGAGCAAAAACTGGACTGAAGGAGAAACCGGATAGGATTTCCCACTGTCTATTATTTCCTCTTCGTTGACGTTTTTAAACACAACCTTGATCTCTCCCTGATAGAAAACACCGTATATCCCGTTTACCCTGATAGAATCTTGCAGTGTCTCGACAGTGATTCTCTTTCTGATTACCCCGGCGTTGTTCACCTCCAGTATCGGTCCTTCACACCTGGCTGCATACCAGTCCTCGACAAAGGTGTAGGACTCCTCAGGGGCAAG
The DNA here is from genome assembly GCA_030629295.1 of Candidatus Latescibacterota bacterium. GTDB lineage: Bacteria > Latescibacterota > MVCY01 > MVCY01 > MVCY01 > MVCY01. The sequence continues at coordinate 2,425 of DAOVPH010000019.1, forward strand.
ATCTACCAACGGGCTGAGCACCTCGACTTCTAAGTAGGGGAGTCCGGGAGAGGTATAGACTTCAACAGAGGCTCCATTGTCTGGATAGGTACCTTCTTTGAAATAGGCGAATCTTTTGGCGTAGGCATAGCCATCCTTGCGGTCAACGTAGCAAATCCAGCCACCGTCGGAGTCGGCGCCGATCTTGCCCCCGTGATGGAGATACTGCACGGCAGAAACTCCTAGGGCAATGTCACTTTTCCACTGAGGGTCATCTTTGTCACCGCTCATCACATAATAGCCAGCTTTACCGAATTCACTGTCTGCCCTGACGGGAAAGTAGACCCAGAAGTTATCATAGTCTGTTTCGCCTGAGTGGTTCACTATTGATTGGGTCACATCCCAGATGCTCCAGTTGACTTTCTGGCTGCCTGTGTTGACCAGGGTCTGCTCTACTTTCACCCGGGTACTGCCTCGGTAGATAGTCAACTGCCTTTCGAATTTCAACCCCTGACAAGCATACTTGCTGAGTATTTCCACTGGGCTTTCTAATTTGACACTGGAGGATTCGGGCGTATCGGTCACTATCTGACAGGAGTAGGTCCCGAAGTCGAGATTAGGCGGTGGTGGCCATCCTCCGCCTCCAACGAGCCATCTGTTCTGGGGGGCAGGCCAGGTTTTGTAGCCACCGTAATTCGGCCAGCCGGAGTGCTCAGAAGGAGAGTATGTCTTGCCTATCTCTGCTGGGTTCAGATAGATGGAAGGATGCCCATCCAGGTCGTACTGCATCACTCTGCCCCCAATTTCAGGGACTACAGCTAAGGTAATGAGGCCATTTTTTATTACCCAGGATTTCCAGGCCCATCCAGCGTAGTCTTCCACCGTTGCCACTGAACAGGGCTCGGTTTCTGCCCGGACAGTCCCCAGCAACAAAGGGAGACAACAGAGAGCAAAAATCGTGCTGTGGAGAAGATGGTTGTACATACGTCAGCTCCTTTGCTGAAGTTTTGGGGTTCCCTGTGCGAGGGGCGGTGGGTTATTTGCCGGGAATTCTCTTTCGGGTGGATATCAAAAGCATATTTCGCAGTTCCTCCGGACCTCTGGCCTTTAACCAGCTTTTCTCAAATCCGGGTTCCTGAGTAAGTTGGGCAATTGCCGTGAGAGCACGGAGGTGAAAATTCCGCTCATCTCGAGTGCCCACCAAGATAAAGGCAGTGTGAACCGGAGGCAGAGAAGCAGCGAAAGAGACGCCTTCCCTACATCTGGCCAAAAGAAGGTCAAATTTGTGATTTCCCTCGATTATGATATGAGGAATAGCTAGTCCTGGATGGAGAGCGGTGGTGGATTGTCTCTCCCGTTCCATAAGCAGGTCAAACAGCCTCTTGGATTCTATCCCTACCCGCAGAGAAAGCTCTTTTGCTACCTTTTGGAAAAACTCCTCTAACGACAGCGGCCCTTTCGCATCTAAGATAGCGCAATCCTTAACCAAGCGGTCGAACCTGTCTTCAATGATGTTGTCCCGTTCGATCAGGATGTCCCTCAGTTCATCTTCTAAACCACCGGTTACTAACTCCTTTGCAGTAACTCGTTCGACAACATGCATAAGCGCCGACTGTCGTTTCACATTAGGTCGGACATAAATCCAATACCAGACCGCTCCCAAGCCTATAAAGCCGCCGGTAATCGCCAGGGGGATGGCTCCCATTTCAAAGATAAGAAATCCGTATCCCACGATCCCTAATATCTGAATCCAAGGATAGAGGGGAGAACGGAATTTCGGTCGATAACTCTGTATCTTGCTCTCTCGCATAACAATAAGTGATACATTTACAAGTAGAAACAATAGGATTTTTAGAGTAGATGCAGTCTTGACCAAATCCTCTAGACTCAAGAATAAGATAACTATAATCATAAAAGCAGTAGTAAAGATTATAGAGACATGAGGGGTTTTATATCTGGTATTTATTTTCCCAAAAAATCTGGGTAAGAGGTAATCCCTACTCATGGCCATAGGATCCCGAGAGGCAGTTAGGATCCCGGCATTGGCCGTGGAGATAAAGGCCAAAAAGGCAGCAATGGCCAATACCACGCTTCCCCAATTTCCCATGAAGGTGCTGGCGCCAAGCGAGATTGGGGTAAGAGAACTTGAAAGTTCTGAAAAATCGAGCAACCCTACCGTGGTAAAAACAACTGCAGCATAAAGAATCATTACGATACTAAAAGCAAGAAACATCCCCAGAGGTATATTCCGCCCCGGATTTTTTACCTCTTCCGCAACAGAGCATATCTTTGTTAGTCCCCCGAATGAGATGAAGACAAGACCTGCGGTAGCGAAAACCGAGCCCATACCAAAAGGCATCAGCGGGGTATATCGCTGTGGTTGAATAAGTAGAAAGCCGCGAAAGACATACAAGACAAGTATACCGATGAGAGAAAGAACCAATGCTATTTGGAATCTCCCGCTATGTTTAACACCGATGATATTGACAAACATGAAGAAAAGACAGCATCCTACGGCGATAAGTTTTATCTGTGCCCCGGTAATATTGGGACTAATCAGTGTGGCAAATATACCTATTCCCACCAGGGCAAAGGCGGTTTTGAAGCTTAAGGAAAACCAACTGGCAAGTCCCCCAAAGGTACCTGCCGGAGCTCCCATACTTCTCTCAATAAAGAAATAGACCCCCCCTGCTTTGGGCATAGCAGTAGCCAGCTCCGCCTTGGCCAGCATAGCTGGCAGGACCAAAATGCCGGCCAAAATATAGGAAAAGACCATAGCAGGCCCAGTCTTTGAATATGCCAAAGCGGGCAAAATAAATAATCCGGAGCTTATCATTGCCCCGGAGGCGATAGAGAAGATGTCAAGCAGGCCAAGCTCTCTTTTGAGACCTTTTTCTTTCAAGGTGTTTCACTCCTGTGTTGTGGTATTAAAAGGCCCCAGCCTCTGTTATCAAAGAGCTGGGGCCTGAGCCTGTCACTTCTTATCGTCGTCTACAACCTCGTAGTCAGCCTCTACCGGGCCTTCACCTTCCTTCTTCTCTTCGGTTTTGGTCTCGGGTTCAGGCTGAGGTCCCGCCTGCGCCTGCTGTTCTGCTGCCTTCTTGTACATCTCCTCAGCTATTTTATGAGAGGCCTGGGTAACCTGATCTATTGCATTGCGAATCGCCTGAACATCAGAGCCTGCCATCGCCTTTTTCAGATTCTCCACCGCCTCTTTGATCTTATTCTGCTCTTCCTCTGAGACCTTATCGCCGTATTCTTTGAGTGTTTTCTCAGTGGTATAGACCAGTTGATCGGCTTGATTTCTTGCCTCCACCAGTTCTTTTTTCTTCTTGTCCTCTTCAGCGTGGGCCTGGGCATCTTGGGCCATCTTGTCTATCTCTTGTTCGGAGAGTCCACTGGAGGCCTGGATCTTGATGCTCTGTTCTTTTGCCGTTGCCATATCCTTTGCGGAGACATGAACGATGCCGTTGGCGTCGATGTCGAAGGCGACTTCGATTTGGGGAATGCCTCGGGGAGCGGGCGGAATCCCCACTAAGTCAAATCTGCCTAAGGTACGGTTGTCAATGGCCATTGCCCGTTCTCCTTGCAGCACATGGATGCTCACTGCCGTCTGACTGTCCGCCGCAGTGCTGAAGACCTGACTCTTTCGGGTGGGGATAGTAGTGTTTCTTTCTATCGGTCTGGTCATCACATTGCCTAAGGTCTCGATCCCTAAGGAGAGCGGGGTTACATCCAGTAACAATACGTCCTTAACCTCGCCGGACAAGACAGCCGCCTGGATAGCTGCTCCTATAGCCACTGCTTCATCGGGATTGACGCTCTTGTTGGGAGTTTTGTCAAACAGTTGGTTTACTGTTTCCTGTACGGCAGGCATACGGGTTGCTCCTCCCACCAAGATGACCTCATTGATGTCTGCAGGGGTGAGTTTGGCATCTTTTAATGCTTGCCGGCAAGGTTCAACAGTCCTCTGGACTAAGTCGTCTACCAACTGCTCCAGTTTTGCTCTGGTCAGGGTCATATTGAGGTGTTTGGGGCCTGCCTGGTCTGCGGTAATGAAAGGGAGGTTAATGGTGGTCTGTAGGGTAGTGGACAACTCACACTTGGCTTTTTCGGCGGCCTCTTTCAGTCGTTGCAGTGCCATTTTGTCTTTTCTGAGGTCGATTCCCTGCTCTTTTCGGAATTCCTCGGCCATCCAGTCGATGACCCGTTGGTCGAGGTCGTCTCCTCCCAGGTGGGTGTCTCCGTTGGTGGAGAGAACTTCAAAGACGCCCTCACCGAGCTCAAGGATGGAGATGTCGAAGGTACCACCACCGAAGTCGAAGACGGCGATCTTTTCACCTCCCTTTTTCTCCAGACCGTAAGCCAGAGAGGCAGCGGTGGGTTCATTGATGATCCGTAGTACGTCCAGGCCGGCAACCATGCCGGCGTCCTTGGTAGCCTGGCGCTGGGAATCGTTGAAATAAGCAGGCACAGTGATCACTGCCTGTTTTACTTCTTCGCCCAAATAGTCCGCAGCCGTTTTTTTCATCTCCTGCAATATCATAGCTGATATCTCTGGAGGTGCATATTCCTTACCACTAGCCACTACCTTGACATCGCCATTGGAGTCTTCAACCACTTTGTAAGGCACCAGTTTCCTTTCTGTAGCTACCTCGCTGTATTTTCTGCCCATAAGTCTCTTGATAGAAAATACGGTATTTTCAGAATTGGTTATGGCCTGCCTTTTAGCAGCTCCTGCGACAAGTCGCTCGCCATCCTTGGCGAACGCCACTACCGAAGGTGTTGTTCTGTTGCCTTCTGCATTGGGAATGACCGTCGCATCCTTGCCTTCCATCACTGCTACGCATGAGTTTGTGGTGCCTAAATCTATCCCAATCACCTTGCCCATTGTAATATCCCTCCTTATTTGTTAACTGCCACTTTTGTATGTCTGAGAACTTTGTCGTTCAACAGGTAGCCCTTCTCTATCTCATTCACTACGGTGCCTGATGGATGGTTGTCATCTTCTATTTGCATTACTGCCTCATGGAGATGGGGATCAAAGGATTTGCCAACTGCCTCGAGAGGCTTCATCCCTTCCTTGCCCAATATTTCTAAAAGCTGTCCAAAGATCATCTCCACACCTTCATGCAGAGAATTCGAGTTGCTGTCTGTTTTGCTGTGATTTAAGGCCCTTTCCAGGTTATCCAGCACAGGAAGCAACTGTTTGATCAAGTTCTCATTTGCGGTTTTGATCAAGTCAGCAAAATCCCGGGTAACTCTCTTCTTGTAATTATCAAACTCTGCTGCTACTCTTAGTACTTGTTCCTGTTTGAGGCTCAACGCTGTTTCTGCTTTCTGCAACTCTTCTCTCAGCTTAGTCTTCTCTGAGATCTTTTTCGCGGCTTTTTTCCTCGATTCACTCCGCTGTTCTGTAATCGGAGCCTTTTTTGCCTCTGCCATTTTGGCTTTCTCTCCTATTTGGTTAAGAAGGTTGTCAAAAATCTAATCACAGAGAATCAAGTATTTTTCGTTCCGCGGCTCTGGTGGTCTCGTTTCTGCAAGTTTAAGGTTTTCAAATACCGTTAAGCGAGGGAGTATTCACTCAACAGTTCGTTCATCAACTTGGCGGTGTACTCCAACAAAGAGATATACTTTGAGTACCTCATCCTGGTGGGGCCGATCATTCCCACAGTTCCCCACAAATCCCCGATGTTATAAGTGGAAGTCACTAAACTGCAGGTCCGCATCTGAGAGAGGGCATTTTCACTGCCGATGGTCACCACCACCCCCTGTTTTCCAGCTTGCCGATTCAACAGGCTGATGACGCTTTCTTGTTTATCTAAGAACTCCATCAACTGAGCCAGTCTGTGGTGGTCCTCGAACTCAGGTTGCAGCATAATATTGGTTCTCCCCTCCAGGAAAAGCTCCCGAGGAGAGTTGAATCGGAAGATGCTATTGGCCTCTTCGATAAAAAAGCCAAACAACTCAGGGGCTTTTTGAGGGGAATATCCCAATCTTTGCTGGATAGACTGGCGTATCTCTTTGATAGAGAGTCCACTTAACCGTTGATTTAACAACTGACAGGCTTCTTTCAGTTTCTTTCGTGAGATGAGGATTTTGCTTTTGCCATTGGAGAATTTACTGGGTCTATTGATCTCCACAGTTATGGTCTTGATCAACCCAGAGGTTACGGTGATTATCACCAGCACCCTCTTTCTATCCAAGGGAACTAATTCCAGCTTCTGTAAAATCCCCTCTTCAAACCGAGGGAAGAGAACAATTCCCAATTGGTGCGACAGTTGAGCTATTGTTCGGGAGATTTCATTGAAAACATACTCGGTATCTCTATCCTTAAGGTATGAATGGAATTTGTCTCTTAATAGCTGTTTTTCCTCGGAGGTGAGAGCCTCTCGTTTCATCAGAGAGTCTACATAATACCGGTAACCCTTGTCGGTTGGTTCCCTGCCCGCAGAGGTATAAGGTTGATGAAGAAACCCCTTTTTTTCCAGGTCCATCATAGTGTTTCGAACAGTAGCCGGGCTTACTTCGGAGAGATGCCTTCCGCAGATCGCTTGAGAACTGACCGGCACAGCCATGGCTATGTGGATTTGAATGAGACTCTGAAGAACATCCCGTTCTCTCTGACTCAATGTCTCCATAGTTTTATCACCTCGATTAGCACTCTTATCTGAAGATTGCTAAAATATATAATGAATGCAGTTGTTTTTGTCAAGCCTAAAATTTAGCTCCCAAAAGGATGGCCAGAAGGCCAACTACCATATCTAACTTAAGTACATTACTTAACCTACTTAGATTTTGGGAAGAGTAGTCTCGCCACATTGACCAGATGACATAGCAGAGGACAGGGACAACGCCGATACAGATGGTAAGAAGATAGAACTGGTGGTAAATGCCGAATAAATAGGGAAGGAACAGAGTTGCGAGTAGCATTGTGTAAACGGCCGTTGTTGTCCTCAGGGCTGTCTTCAGGCCAAAGCGAACAGGGGCAGTTGAGGCCCCTACCGAGGCATCTGCCTGGCAGTCCTGGGCGTCTTTGATGATCTCACGCCCTAAGTGGAACAGGAAGGCCAGCCAGGCTGGGATCAAAGATGCCATTGGTTTACCGACGCTTATGCCTCCGTAAAGAAAAGCCAACCCGCAGAGGAAACTGACTGTTAGGTTTCCCCAGAATGGAGTTCGTTTCAACCAGAAACTGTAAAGGAAAACCGATATTGCTGCTCCCAGGGCGACAAATAGTAACAGATTGCCCGCTATGCCGCCCACTGCCACGCCCAGAACCAGAAGGCAGGTTGACCAGACGAAGGCTGCTCTTTTCTCTACTCGTCCGGAGGGGATAGGGCGCCAGGGTTTGTTGACCCTATCGATGGCAGCGTCATAGAAATCGTTGATCCCGTTTGCCGCTCCAGCGATAAGGGCAGCAGACAACCCAGCGGCCAGAACAGTCAAGAAATTTCCTGAGACCCCAGCTATGAAAGCACCAACAAAGACCGAGCCAGAGACGATAAGACAGTTAACAGGACGTAGCAGAGCTAAATAAGCTGAAAGAGTGCGGAGCGTGATGTGTGTCCTCCTCAGGTATAGAAAGAATGATAGTTACACGCTTTATACCAGCTTAGGGGGAAGGGCAGCTCCCGGACAGGTATTTATTTTAAATTTAGCAGTTTCCTCAACAGAAGGCAAGACAAAAATGTAGTGCCCCTTGTCTGTTATCAATAGTCCGCTGGCCTCGTATTTTGGTGTAGTCGAAGAAAACATAAAGAGTTCCGGTATTCTTGTTGCCATTTAGTGTCTATCCGGAAAGTACCTATCTTCGTCTTTTAGTGTCATTGCGAGCGACTCCAAGGAGCGAAGCAATCTCTTTAATATCAGGGGATTGCTTCGTCACTCCGCTCCTCGCAATGACAAAACAAGTTCCCCATCTATACTTTTCCGGACAGACACTATCCAAATTGAATTGATCAATCTTTCGATGTCTTTCAGTAGACTACTGACAACTATCAACGGAACTACATAGTTTCAGAGGCGTTTGGTTGGGGCGAAGCGGCCTCAGAAAAGGGTTGACAAAATAGGAGAATTTAGTTATGATTATGGAGACTAAAGAATTATATCCGGAGGTGAAAGTGGATGTTCGACTTATCCGCCATAGGAAAATTCATAATCACAGCAGGAATCCTGTTAGTGGCGGCCGGAATCTTCATCACCTTTGCTGGCAGGATCCCTTTTCTGGGCAGATTGCCCGGGGATATCTTTATCAGGAAAGGGCATCTCAGTTTTTACCTCCCTGTTATTACCTGCCTTGTGTTAAGTGTTATTATCACTATTCTCCTGAACCTGTTCTGGCGAAGATGAGGCTATTTTCGACGAATACTGAACAATATGAAATTGTCTGATTATGATTACCACCTTCCCCAGCAGCTAATCGCTCAGCGTCCTTTACCGCAGCGGGATCGATCCCGGCTGATGGTCTTGCACAGGGCCACTGGTAGCGTAGAACACCGCCAATTCAAGCAGATTCTGGAATATCTGAGACGGGGAGATTGCTTAGTAATCAATGAGACCAAGGTCCTACCTGCTCGACTTTTGGGGCAGAAAAAGGGTTCTGGCGGCAGGGTTGAGGTCTTCTTGACTCGCCAGATGGAGGCAGACACCTGGCAGGCTCTGGTTAGGCCTGGCAGAAGAATGCCGGTAGGTACGGTGATTCTGTTCGGCCAGGGGGAATTGAAATGTGAGGTTCTGCAGCGCACAGCCGATGGGAGCCGTGTGGTCAGGTTCGCTAAAGAAGGAAATATAGATACTGAATTGCAGAGATTAGGCCAGGTTCCATTGCCGCCCTATATTCACAGGGAACCAGAACCAGAAGACAAAATAAAATATCAGACTGTCTATGCCCGCATCCCAGGCGCGGTGGCTGCTCCCACTGCCGGATTCCACTTCAGCAGTTCTCTTTTGGAAAAGCTCCAGGTCAAAGGTGTTGAGATTGTCCCCGTCCTGCTTCATGTGGGAGTAGGGACCTTTCGTCCGGTAACAGCGCAGAACCCCGAAGAGCACAAAATTGAGCCAGAATATTACCGGATCAGCGAGGAGGCCGCTGAAAAAATAAACCAAGTTAGAAAAGAAGGAGGCAGAATCATCGCAGTGGGGACCACCACAGTGAGGGCACTGGAATCAAATGCGGTGTCAACGGGACCGAATTATTATGGGCTCAGATCAGGCAGTGGGTGGACAGAGAAGTTCATCTACCCTCCCTACCAGTTCAAGCTGCTGGATGCTTTGGTGACTAATTTCCACCTGCCTCGCTCAACACTGCTGATGTTGGTCTCTGCCTTCGTCGGGCGGAAACTTATACTGAAGACCTATCAGGAAGCGATCCGTAAAAAATATCGCTTTCTCAGCTTCGGGGATGCGATGTTAATTGTGTGATCATTATGAAGGTAACAGCGATTATTCCAGCGGCCGGAATGGGAACCAGGATGGGCACAGACCGTCCTAAACAGCTTATTGAATTGGATGGACAGCCCATTTTAGCTCATACCCTCCAGGCTTTTGATGACTGTGATTCAGTGGAGGATGTGATTCTGGTCGTCTCCAAAGATATATTCGGCTTTTGCTCACAGCATATACTGCCCCGTTTTCACAAGGTGGACAAGGTTGTCTTCGGTGGGGAAAAGAGGCAGGACTCTGTTTTCCGAGGGCTGAAAGCGGCAAGAGATGATACCGAGATTGTGGTGATTCACGATGGCTCCCGTCCATTTATCACCCCGGAGCAAATCACCTGTTCGATTGATCTGTGTGGGAAAACCCGGGCAGTGGTTACCGCTATGCCGGTGAAGGATACAGTCAAATCCGTGGCCAATGGATTGGTAGAGCGAACTCTGGATCGGTCTGGCCTCTGGCTAACGCAGACTCCCCAGACCTTTTGTTTTGCGCTGATTTGGAAAGCGTACCGGAAAGCCTACCAGGAGGGGTACTACGCCACAGATGATTCTGCTTTGGTTGAACGGTTGGGCACCAAAGTAGCAGTACTTACGGGTTCTTATCAGAACATCAAGATCACCACCCTGGAGGACCTGGCAGTTGCTCAGGTGATTTTAGAGGATAAAAAGAGAAAAGAACACAAAGCCAGTCCGTAAGGGATATTTGGCTGGGATCTGTTTATATCTCATGCAATTTCAAGTTATCAGGCAAGACAGTGAGAGTCAAGCCCGTGCGGGACTCATAAATACTGCCCATGGTCAGGTGCCCACCCCCACTTTTATGCCGGTAGGGACTCACGGAGTGGTGAGAACCCTTTCTCAGAGGGAACTGGAGGAAGCCGGGGTGAAGCTACTCTTGTGTAACACCTATCACCTTTGGCTCCGGCCGGGACTGGAAGTAATTCA
>DAOVPH010000156.1 GCA_030629295.1 Candidatus Latescibacterota bacterium
ATCGGATTTCTCCACTCACTTCGTTCGGTCGAAATGACAGTTGGATTTGTAAACATTTTAGTGCTCTCCGTAGTATAAAACGTCTCAGCGGAAGAATAGTTGCACAAATCTCTCCGATGTCCGAAGCTTAGCAAGGCCTTAACGCGATTATGAAGCCGCAGTGTAGCCCCTTTATGGGGCGTATACTTTCTTTTTTGCGGGGGACAAGCCCCCTACACTACAGAATTAACTTCTCAGAAGTATTCTAAATAGACCACCCTCAGCTCTCGGTTAGGTTTAGTGCTACCCTTGGCGTTTCGAAGCAGATCTTTTACATCCAGTTCCAGGTTCAGCCGACTGGCGAATGTCCAGCGCAGCCCAGCGTTTAGGTAGCCTCCCCCTGAGCTAAAGGCATTCTCGCCATTATCGTTCCGAGCTAAGTCGTACTCGACTACCATCACTAAGTCTGGTCCTAAATGTTTGCCGAGACCAAAATAACCAGAGAGGTCCTTATCTTCGTCTCCTTTTTCCAAGCTGTAATTGACTCCAGCGTGAAGACCACAGGTCCCCAGGAAGGAGTAGCCCTTGCTCAGGGCTAAATAAAATCCCTTTGACTTAGTGGTATATCTTTTCAGCTCCTTATGGTATTTACCGAAGCCCTGGGAGTCGAAGCCCACTGTCACAGCAGGATATAGCTGCCCCTCATCGAACAGTCGGATTTTAGCCGCCACCCCTACTGTGGGGTTCCAGACCACGGGTTGATTGCCGATAATCTGGGTGCCGCCGAAACAAAGCCCTATCAGGAAACTGTCGGTCAGTCCCACATCCACCCCGGCCAGAAGTCCCCCTTCGGAGAACATCCTCAGGTCTAAAGCAAAGCTTCCCCGGGGTAGGAGTCCGGCAGTTGGGCATTCCACCAAGTCCTGTGTCTCTATCTCGCTTTGCTGCGCCCAGCTCAAACAAGGAAAAACCACAAGCACCAACATGACCCGCACAATTCTGTTTAGCATTTTTCCCCTCCTCGGTAAACCTTTGTATTCTCATGAACCGAACCTCCCGCAGGTTCAGAACCTGCGGGAGATTACTTTATCGATTCTGCAGTCTCTTCAACTATATCTTCCACTTTCACTAACAGATTTTTCACAATCTTATCCTCAACCAAAAAGACTGTCAGCCGTTGTTTCGTCTTAACATAGACCGAGCCATCTTTCTCTTCACCTACCCAGAGCTCTACTACTGCCGTTTTATCTTTCCAGAATCTGGCTATAATCTGGGGTTTGTCCAATCCGTATTTGGAGAACTCTCTTGGCTTTTCTGTCACTATCTGTTGGGCCTTTAGTCCCTTGATGTTCCATAATATCCCGCTGACCTTCGAGTCCTTTGCCTTCAACTTCACCGGCTGGGTCAACTGCCAGCTTCCAGAAGTGTCTTTGACACAGATAATGGTCGTGTCCGAGCGGATAAGTTCCAGTTTATTAAGTTCATCTACCTCGAACTCAGCTACGGTTTTGTCCCGCAAATCAAAAACCGTTTTCTGTAGGTGCTTAACCAGGTCTGTCCCGACCAAGAAGACAGAGCTGCGGGATTCATCCCAGGCGTAGTGGTTCTCACCCTCCTTATCACCGATTCGCAGCATCTTCTTCGCCTTAGCTTCTCCCACCCAGAGGGTGACCTCCATCCGAGGCTTATGCAGCCCATATTTCTTGAGGCTTTTTGGCTCCTCGTCCACGAATTCCTTGGCCTTGGCATTCTTCAGTCTGCTCAAGAGCCTGTCTATCTCATTCTTGTCCGCCTTCGTTTCAAGTGGTTTCTCCATCTGCCACTGGGAACCCCCTTGAGTGCAGACTATTCGCTGACGCCTCTGAGCAAGTTCCAGTTTTTTAACCCCTGCCTTGTCAAAGGCGAGCACTCTTTTATCCCGCAGATCGTAGACCGTTTTCTCCAGGGAACTCAACAGCCAGGAAGGGAGGGTGAAGACCTGGGGGTGGGATATTTTTTGGGCGAAGACAAAATCGCCGGTGGGGCTTTTGTCGCCTAACAGAAGAGTGTCGGTGGTGCTGTCTTTTAAGTCCAGACAAACTCCCACATTGGGGTATAGAAGGCCGAATTCTGAGATGTTGGCAGCGCTGTCGGCCACCACCTGATCGGCCTTTGCCCCCTCTAAGTTGCTGACAATTCTGTCTATTGCATCTTTATCCCCTTCGGCCTCAATGGGGTAGATCAATCTCCAATCACCGTCGGGCTTCTTCCCACAGACTATCTTTTTTTCAGGATAGATTAAGGTCAATTTCCCTACCTCTTCCTTAGAAAAGAGAAAGACTTTTTGTTCTGCCTCCTTCTGCTTCTCTTGTTCTGCCGGACGGCGAACCTCGTAGAACCAGACATACAGACCTAATGCCACCAGAATAGCCGCAAGAACAGCGGTGGTTTTAACCCTCATTTTTCCTTTCTCCTGTTGTTAAAGCTACACTTCGGTAAGTTCATGTTTTACTCTTCTGCGCCCTTTGCGGTTAAATTCCTCCCAATCTCCTATCTCTTTCGCCGCCACCAGATAGTGACACCGGTGATAAACACAGCAGCAGGGTAGATTATCAGCACCAACCAGAAGATACTCTTGGCTTGTTTTTTGGTCAGTTGCAGGGGGTTAAATTCGGGGTTCTTGGGCCGGATGGAGATCAGCTCTTCTTCCTCGGTCAACCAGTTGATGCAGTTGAGGAACAGGTCGCCGTTGGCCTGCTGTTTGAAGAACTGATTATCAGCAAAGTCGGAATCCCCGAAGACCACCAGACGCGTTTTCTCCTCGGCAGAGCTGGATGTTTGGGACTTGCCGCTGACAGCGACAGCCAGAGAGGCGGGACCCTTTTTGTCGGCCTTAGCGTCAAATCTGGGGACCTTGGCCCCTGTCTTCAAAGAGGACAGATCTGTCTCCGCCCAGCTCTGGGATGAAGTCTTTGCCATCTCGGTTCCCTGTAATTCCCCTCTGCTCTGCTCAGACAGTGAAACTGAGCGGGCTAAGGGATAGAAACTCATTGCCCTGAGATCTTTGGTAATAGGGTGTTTTCCGTAGGCAGAAACAATGGGCATAGCATAGCTGACCCCGATGAAGCTCCCTATTCCGCTGGCATCCACCACAAAGTCGTCGCCGACCACGATCGACCAAGGAGCAGCTATCCCCTCTAAGCCAGAATAGACCCCTGGGTCCAAGAGGAAAAGTGCCTTACCACCTTTATCCAGATAGTCTCGGATCATAGACAATTCTTTCACCAAATACTCTTTCTGGGGACCGGCGGCAACCAGCAGGGAACAATCCTCTGGCACCTCTTCTTCCTCTGCTAAGAGCAGGCTTTGGGGCGCGTAGTTGTTATTTTTCAGTTCGTCCCTGACTACGCTGAATCCTTCCCGGCCAGTATCGTCAAGGTCTTTCTCTGCGTGTCCCTTAAGGAAATAGACCACCTTTTTCTCTGCCTTGCTCACCTTCAGAATAGCACTGGTGAGCTTCTTCTCAGTGGCTTCCCCGGCGAATCTCTCCTCGTAGGTTCCGCACTCGACCACCACGGTCTCATATTCCTTTGTGCCGTAACGCCCTGCTTGTTCTGGGCTTCTGTCAGGATCAACAAATTCAAAGGATACCCTGCGGGAGCGTGCTCGATAGCTTTCCAGAAGGTCCTTAAATCTCTGATCTCGGCCCTGCCGGTAAAAGGCAATGATCCTTACCTCCTGGTGCAGGCTTTTCAGCACCTTAACAGTTTGATCCGAAAGACTGTGAATCTTAACCTTAGTGGTATCAAAAACAAAATGATGGCGTGTGCCGACGAAGTTCAGTAGCACAACTATTGCCAATATAATAATTACCATAAGGACAGCGTTTGCTCCATGCTGGGTAAATCTCTGGCTCCAGAATTCCTTTACCATATCAAAGCCTAAGGAGAAAAAGACGGTTAAAAGGACAAGGGCTCCAATTATGGGGATGCCCATTTTCAGATTAAATGAGGGGGCGAGGGCAAAAAGAATCAATCCGACCAGCAGCAATCCAGTGCCCACTAAACCACAAATAGGCAGATATCTTCTCATTGA
>DAOVPH010000097.1 GCA_030629295.1 Candidatus Latescibacterota bacterium
AAAAGAACCACCAAAAGAGCCGAAGAAGCCTGCGTATCCGGATCGATCAGACAGAATGGAGTAGTTTTACTTTCAGCCGTAATCCTAAACATATCTTGAAAGGAGGGAATACAGTATGGATGTGATGACAGCGATTAGAAGCAGAAGGAGTATTCGGAGCTATCAGGATCGGCCTGTGGAGGAAGAGAAGCTCAATCTGGTTTTAGAGGCAGGCCGGCTGGCCCCATCGGCAAGCAATATGCAGGAGTGGAAGTTTGTTGTGGTCAGGGACAAACAGACCCGGCAAAAGCTGGCCCAGGCGGCTCATGGACAGAGATTTGTCGGTGAGGCAGCGGCGGTAATCGTCGCTTGTGCCACCGTCACTGACCATGTGATGCCCTGCGGACAGCTCTCCTATCCCGTTGACCTGGCCATTGCCCTTGACCATATGACCCTCAAAGCAGTTGAAGAAGACCTTGGAACCTGCTGGATCGGGGCATTCGGAGAAGATGAGGTTAAAGAAATCCTGGGAATCCCCACAGAAATCCGGGTGGTGGCTTTACTCCCTATAGGCTATCCCCAATATGTGCCCTCTCCTACGCCCAGGAAGAGCAAAGAAGAGGTGTACATGTACGAGAAGTGGGGCTAAGAACTGAGCAAACGCCCATGCCGGCAGGGCCGGCACCACGAAGGATGAAAACAGCCGAGTTTCTGCTCAAAGGCCCGTCCCCGGGCCGTCTGGGCCCACCCGAGGACGGGTGGGGGAGCATCTATTGCTGCTATTTTCGAAGCAAAGGGAGAGCATTTCCTTTTCTCCTTTAATCTCTTATTAGTTCCCTATTTGACAAATGGAAAAGCTGGAAGGCACAATAGAGCGAATTACCTATCAGAACGAGAAGACCGGTTATGTGATTGCCAGATTTCAGCCCAAACACAGAGCTTCTCGCCTGCGGGGACGGAGGGAACTGACCACCATCGTGGGAGAGATAGCCTCGATTAATCCGGGTGAAAATGTAGTACTCTCCGGACTATGGACCAACCATCCGAAATACGGCCGCCAGTTCAAGGTGTTGGAGTATCGGGTGGTTTGCCCTTCCACAACCGAGGGGATCAGGAAATACTTGGGCTCCGGTCTGATCAAGGGAATAGGACCGGTCAGCGCTAAAAGGATAGTGAGACACTTCGCTCTGGTGACGCTGGAGGTGATCGAACACCACCCAGAGAGGCTGATTGAGGTGGAGGGAATAGGTCCCAAGCGGGTGGAGATGATCCGAAAAGCCTGGGAGGAACAGAAAGAGATCAAAGAGGTAATGCTGTTCCTCCAGTCTCACAATATAAGCACTGCCTATGCAGTGAAGATCTACAAGCATTACGGTGAAGATGCCATCCAGATAGTCAGAGAAAATCCCTACCGTCTGGCCAAGGATGTCTGGGGCATAGGGTTTATCACCGCTGATAAGATAGCCAGAGATTTAGGAGTAGAGGAAAACTCCCCCCAGAGGATAGAGGCGGGGGTGAGATATGTCCTGAACCAGGCTTCGGAAAAGGGTCATGTGTTTCTTCCCAAAGAGGAGTTGGTGGAGAGCAGCGCTGAGATTCTGAAGGTTCCGGCAGAGCTTGTGCCCGCTTCTATTCAAGCCCTAAAGGAATCCGAGGATGTGATTATTGAAAACGAACGGGTCTATTTACCGCCCTTTTTTCACTCTGAGACTGGAGTAGCAAAAAGTCTTGCCCTGCTCATCGGAAGGCCCAAACTGAGTCCTGCGGACCAGTGGATCAAACAGCAGATCGACAGCCTGGAGAAGGAGGAGGGGATTACCTTTGCCCCCCAGCAAAGAGTAGCTATCAGAAAAGCCCTAACCGAACCGGTGGTGGTCATAACTGGTGGCCCAGGTACGGGCAAGACAACAATTACCAAGGCCATAACCAGATTGTGTGAGAAAACAGGGCAGCGACTGCTTCTGTGCGCCCCTACTGGTCGGGCGGCTAAAAGGGTTTCCGAGGTCACGGGAAAAGAGGCCAAGACGATCCACCGACTCCTGGAGTTTGCCCCTCAGACAATGACTTTCAAGCGAAATGAACTCGTTCCCTTAGGAGTCGATACCCTGATCGTAGATGAGGCTTCGATGATCGACATCCTTTTGATGCACAACCTATTGAAGGCGATTCCCCGGGATGCGAGTCTCATTCTGGTGGGAGATATAGATCAGCTGCCTTCGGTGGGGGCGGGAAATGTGCTTAAAGATATAATCGCTTCTGGGAGGGCCCAGGTGGTCAGACTCACCGAGATATTCCGCCAGGCACAGCAGAGCAGAATCGTCACTAATGCCCACCGAATCAACCAGGGAGTTTTCCCCGAAATCAAAAACAGAAAAACGGAGGATTTCTTTTTTATCGAGGAAGAAGACCCGGCTGAGGTGGTAGAGACTATCAGACACCTGTGTGTGCGGCGGCTGCCGGATCACTACGGCTACCACCCGATAGAAGATATCCAAGTACTTTGTCCGATGTACCGGGGAGAAACTGGGGCGATAAACCTCAACCGACTGCTGCAGGAAAGTCTTAACTCTAAGGGCCAGAGTTATAAGCGTGGCAGCAGTGAGTTCAAGGTGGGCGATAAGGTAATGCAGATAGTGAACAACTACAATAAGGAGGTGTTCAACGGCGACATAGGCAGAATAGCGGAGATAGATTTAGAGTGCCAAACAGTGAAGGTGGCTTTTGATCATCTGGTTTCTTACGATTTTACCGGGCTGGACGAGCTGGTCTTGGCCTACGCTATTTCTGTACACAAAAGCCAGGGATCTGAACACAAGGTCGTGGTGATGCCGATAACTACCCAGCACTATGTGATGCTGCAGCGAAATCTTCTCTACACTGCCGTTACCCGGGCGAAAGAGCTGTTGGTTCTGGTGGGCACCAAGAAGGCCTTAGTCCTGGCGGTGAAAAACAATCGGGTTATGGAAAGGTATACCTGGCTTTCTCAAAGACTTGCCCCGTGAAATGTTTTGCGTATTTAGCGGGGCTTGCCCTGGTGGCAGATGAGATTCCTGTAAGGGTATCCCCCAAAGTAAAGGGAACATAGAAGTTTCAGAAGCTATGTTCCCTTGTTAGATTTGGTGACCCCAAGGGGATTTGAACCCCTGTTTTCAGCTTGAAAGGCTGATGTCCTGACCGCCTGGACGATGGGGTCTTTTCTCGCCAGAAAGTGGTCGTCATCACTCTCTTAGTTTGCTTGCGGCTGAATATACACTGTGTTCGTGCAAAAGTCAAGGAAAATCTACAAGGGCCGGTGAAACAGAAATAGCACGCTGCCCTTTACCTTGCAGGAAAGAGGGCCGGAGGGTTTAGCTTACTACTCAAATTTGATGCGGTCGTACAAGGTAATCGAAAGCTAAGAACACTCCCCCGCTGCAGCGCACTATGGGAACCTATGAAACCGGCTTATTCGTATCTCAGGGCTTCGACAGGGTCAAGTTTTGATGCCTTATTGGCTGGATACATACCAAAGAAAATGCCTACACCCACAGCAAAGAAGAATGCCAACAATATTGAGCCCAAAGTGACGACCGATTGTGCCTCAGTGGCAGCAAACAAACGCCTGGGGCCAAATTGACCGGCACCAATCATCAGGGTCCCTATTGTGTTTGCAGAAACAAATCCCAGAAGTATCCCAACAAATCCACCAACAAAGGCGAGCACTACTGACTCTATCAGGAACTGCACCAATACGTCTCTTCTCTTTGCCCCAACAGCCTTTCTTATCCCAATCTCCCTTGTCCTTTCGGTGACCGAAACCAACATTATGTTCATTATTCCAATACCACCAACAATTAACGATATTGCAGCAATACCTGCAAGCATAAGCTTAAATGTATTTGCAGTTTGTTCTATGGCTTGACGAAATTCCTCTTGGCTTCTTACTCTAAAATCTACTACCTTATTATGTCTGGCAGTGAGTAATGTTTCCACTTGCCTGGTAGCAGTATTTGTAGCTTCAGAGCTTTTGGCTTGCACAAAAATTGTCTGCAGCTTGTCATCTCCTGTAAACCTCTTTTGAGCTGTAGTGAATGGTATGAGTATCTGGTCATCGAAATCTTCCCAACCTACTCGTCCTTTCTCTTTCAGAATGCCAATTACTGTAAATCTTTCGTCCCTTACTTTGATATCTTTGCCAACAGGATACTCATTCCCAAATAGCTCTTCCTTGACTGTCTTTCCAATTACGCAAACCTTTGCCCATGAATCAAGTTCTTCTTGGTCAAAAAATCTTCCCTCATTCATCTCAAGATTCCTTATAGTCTGATATGATGGAGAGGTTCCCAAAAGTCGTGTATCCCAGTACTCATCAAGATACCTAACTCTTTCTTGTGTTCTAATTTGAGGTGCCACCTCATTTACTGCTGAAATCTTCTCCTTAATAGCAATTGCATCCTCGTGAATAAGCCCTTTAGATCTTCCTCTCCACTCTAATGCCTCCTCTTTGCTTTCTGCGCGTCTCGGAAAGACCATTAAAACATTTGATCCCAATTTCTCTATTTGTGATGTAATTTGACTCTTTGCACCCTCACCTACTCCTAACATACTAATAACAGCGGCCACACCTATGACAATACCCAATATGGTAAGGAAGGAGCGCATTTTGTTAGACAAAAAGCCTTTGTATCCAGACGTAAACCCGGACACCAGACTTCCTCTGAGAGGGTTTTTTTTAATAATCTTATCTGGTACACTTACCTTACGCTCTACTTCTTCTCTCCGGACTTCCTCGCGCTCAATGTGCCCATCTTTTATTTGGATTATTCTACCTGCGCATTTTGCCACCCCAAGGTCATGCGTCACCACAATAATGGTGGTCCCTTGTTCGTGCAATTTTCCAAATACCGTCATAATCTCCTCACCAGATTGTGAATCCAGATTACCTGTGGGCTCATCGGCAAGTATTATAGAGGGGTTATTGACAAGCGCCCTGGCGATAGCTACCCGCTGCTGTTCGCCGCCGGACAGCTCATTGGGATAATGATGCGCACGCTCCTTAAGACCAACGGCTTCCAAGGCTGCCTTGGCCCTTCTTTTTCGCTCCTGGGTTCCTACGCCGGAGTACAGCATCGGCAGTTCCACATTACCCTGGGCCGTTGTTCTGCGCAGCAAGTTGAAGGTCTGGAAGACAAACCCGATCTGCTCGTTTCGGATCTCGGACAGGCGATTATCGTCGAGATGACCAGTCCTCTGACCGTTCAGGTCATAGCTTCCGGAGGTGGGTTTGGACAGACAGCCGAGTATGTCCATCAGGGTGGTTTTCCCCGATCCAGAGGGTCCCATAATGGATATAAATTCCCCCTGGCCAATCTCCAGGGAGACCCCCCGCAAGGCCCTGACCTCGACCTTACCTGTCCTGTAGGTCTTTGTCAGGTTATCTGCTTTTATCAGTGTGGCCATAGTTTTCGCAGTCTCCAGCTCTCGTTTTCAACAGACAACCGAGAGCAGTTCTTAATTGGGTTCATTAAGGTCTTCCAAATCCTCTACCATGCCCACCAGGACCAGGCATAGCTTGCCTTGCTTGTTCAGATCTTCTAATAACTACTTTATCCCCCTCTTTTAACCCCTCTTTTATCTCGACTTTTACATCATCCTCAAGTCCTGTTACTACAGGTTGAGAAACGGGTTTCCCATTCTTTATCAACATTACCGTCGTACGGCCATCTATCTCCACGATTGCCTCCTTGGGCACACAAAGGACGTTTTCGGCCTTTCCAATGATAATATCCAAGTCTGCGGTCATACCGGGTTTGATTATTCCGATTGCCGTTCGCCCTTCCTCGGTCGGCTGGCTAAGTGGAGCTATGGGCTGTGAAGGGCGCTCCTCTGGTAACTCCGCGCCGTATTCCTTAAGTTTTTTTCGCAGGGCATCTTGGATCTCCACACGACTGGCGCCTTGCTTTCGCAGGCCTTGACTTTCCTTACGGATGGCGGCACGCTGTTTCTCAGTCAACTGTGCGAAAGCACGTTCGTCAAGATGTGAGCGTCGGACTTTTGGCAGTTCCACCTGTGCAGGGACGCGAACAGAACCTAAGATTTCCACCTCCACGGAATAGACCACGATATTTTGCTTAACCGTTCCTGCTGGAGCTATCTTTTTGACTCTTCCGTGGTACACCTGACCTCTTATGGCATCAAATCCAATATCTACGGTCTGTCCGGCTTTTACCTTGATAATATCCACCTCATTGATCTCTGCCCTCACAATCATCCTCCTCAGCTCAGCTATCGTCATGATAGGTGTGCCTCCGCCGCCATACGCTTGAGTTCCCGAAGTAATCATCTCTCCTTTCTCAACGTTTAGATTAGTAACT
>DAOVPH010000075.1 GCA_030629295.1 Candidatus Latescibacterota bacterium
AATATACTCTATCTCTTCTTGTCTGAAGGGGAAAAATCTCATGTGGGTTATGTAACCTTTTTTTCCAAAGAGCATTGCGGCCTGGTCTCCCGCTCCACCCCGGGTGCCCACATACCATTCTCCTTGGGCGCATAGTTCCACAAGTTCTTCTCGGGTAATACTTAACTTGTTTAGCCTCACCGTAGCCAAGGCCGTCGCTACCACCAGGGCTGAAGATGAGCTAAGTCCGGCAGAAGAGGGAATGTCGCCGTTTACCATAATATTCATCCCCTTCAGGGCCTTATCTTGACATCTCTCCTGAAGTCGCAGAACGGCTGCCTTGATATAGTTGCTCCAGTGGCCGGGGGTAATCTCAACCTGTTCGATATATCTCATCCAGTTACCCCTTTTGCTTTTAGGCAGTTCCCGGCTTATGCTGAAGCTGGTGGGTTCAAACCGTGGGTCTGTGTTATGCAGGACCACTTGGTCGTCTTCCCTTTTTTGACAGACCATCAATATCTCTCTGGCGATGCAGATGTAGTTGGTATAGCCCCCTCGGTGGTCGATATGGACCCCCATCAGATTGACCCTGGCCGGAGTTCTCACAAGTATCACCTCTGCCTCTGGTCCATATATAAGACCAAATTCAGAAAGAGTATTAAGATAGAGTTGCCTCCGGGGCTTTGTCACCGCCGGGTCCTCCCCGTATACTCTGCTCAATACCCGTAGAACTCTTTCATCGGAGGCATTAAACCACCTTATCCAATCTCTTAGTTTCCTGTCCATTGTTCTTTGCATCACTGGAAACTTTCAATAGACAACATCTTCTTTATCAAGCTAGTAGAACGATTCCTGATTAACATTCTTGCTTTTCCGTCATCGCGAGGAGCACTTCGCTATCGCTCAGCACAGGCTCCGCGACGAAGCAATCTCACTTATTTCCCGATAGTTAAAGATTGCTTCGCTGACGCTCGCAATGACAATTTATTCCCACATTATTTACGGATCAAACTACTGGCCCTTGTGAAATGCCTCTGCATACATAGCCCGCAGCTTTCTCAACACTTGCTGTTACTGTGTCCTTAGGCTGTTGAGTACTGAGAGATCTCCGTGGAGCACCTCCGTTCCTGGAGGAATGACCATCAACTGGTCAGGAGTGAGGACAGAGTCCCTGATCACCACCTGGTCACCAGCCACTACATTTTCCAGCTTCGAGTTCTCTATGGTGCAATGTTCCCCTAAGCTGCTGTGGACTATACTCACCTCACCTAAGATGTGACAGTTTTTGCCTATTTTCATCTGGGGGTTAGCACCTAAATCGATAAAGACGGTGCCGAGGATAACGGTGCCTTGGCCAATCTTCCACACCGAATCTACATCATCAATCCAGGAATTCTCGAAATCCCCCATTTGGGTCACACCCCGTTGGCTGAGTATCTTCCGCATTCGACCTTGCAAGTTCTCTTTGGTAGCCACAAGTTCCTCAGGGGTGTTAAAGGCCAGCACCTGGGCCGGGTCTTCAACCTTCACTGCTATCACCTTAAACAGGTGTCTTCCTGAGCCATCTAACGCATTGCTCAATATAGAGATGGCATCGGTCAAGTACTCTTCTTCCTGGGCGTTGTCGCTGGAGAGCCTGGGCAAGGCGTAGTAGTGAGCATCAGCGGTGAAAAGGTAGACCGAGGTGTTAACCTGGGGAGTTTTCTGTTCAATCTCTTCTGCTGTGAGCTGGGTAATTCTTCCGTCTCTTTCTCTAATGCTAAAGACCAAATCTTCAGGGCCTATCATCTCCTCTATCTCGACAAGGGTTATAGGGGAAAGTGAGTTAAGTCTCTTCCATAATTTTTCACCGACCATCTTTACCGTTTTTCTCTCTGCAGGCACTATTTTCTTTACCATCTCCAGCATTTCCTGGTTGGAGAGGGTTTCATCCGCCCGTTTCTCTGCCGATAGCTCCCGAAGCAGCATTTTTTTAACAACATCGCTTTTCTCCACAATTCCGTCTAAGGTGCCATCCGATTTATAGACAATTCTGCCTGCGTTGGGCCATCTGGTCTTAGCGGCAACAAGTACAGCGGCATCAGCATCACTTCGCTTGAACTCTTCTACGAATCTGTTTATAGCCTCTGGCGCGATGACTTTGTCCCCTGCCACCACCATTATGTACCCCCGATAGCCTTTCTGTTGGAGAAGGTAAGCGGCCTGTTTGGCGGCATGCCCTGTGCCCAACCGTTTAGCTTGACAGGTAAAAACAATGTCTCTGTGCTCTCTGGCTACTTGCTCTACTACTTTCTCCCCCAGTTGGCCTACTACAACGATCTGTTGTTCAAAGCCGCACCTTTTGTAAGTCTCTATAGCTCTGTTGATAGCGGTTTTTTGACCAAGCAGATAGGAAACCTTCGGCATATCAGTGGAACGCATCCTCACCCCGTCGCCGGCACCCAAGATAACAGCCACCTTGTCATCGGCAAGTTTCACTCTCTTTTCTGGGAACTTATTGATAAGTCTAACCGCCTCTATAAGCCATCTTGCCTTTTGACTTCCCACGTTTTTCCCATCTACCTGAATCAGTTCTGCATCCAAATCTACCAATAGATTTCCACTTCCCTTTAGCTCCATCAATCCCTTCCACACCTCCGGGCTGTATTTTTGAAGATATTCAAGCAATTCCCCATCATAAGTGCCTTTTAGTACTACAATGGAATCATTATTTGTTACACAGGCAGTTAACACCTTTGCCTCCTGAATCTGGGGAAATATCTCCTTTGCCTTCTGCACTATTCCCGCCTCAAGGCAGGAGAAATCCAGTATGCTTCCGGAGCCCAGCTTCTCGCCGGTAAGAACAGCGTTGTCCACAATGCTTATTGCTTTAGGATCGCTCTCCACAACACTCTCCTGGATCAGGGAATCAGCTATGCGGGCATTGCGTCCCACCCGGCTGTTCTGGATCACGGAGTTGTGTATTTGTGCCCAGCCATCGATATAGATATCTCCTGCCAAGGCGACCTTTCCACCCAAGACGGTATTGGCACCTATATAGAAATTCAGATCTGTAAAATCTCCGAATCCGGGCAGGGCAGCAGGTCTCTGCTGTTTCAGTTCGGTTATATATTTCTTGCAAAAGCCCTTGGCTCCGCCAAATTCGGCCACCGCTCCCAGCAGCGATGCTAAGAATTTCTTTGTCCTTTTGGTAGTGAATATTCGGCTTCCTGGCCTGATAGTGACCGCATACACATGCTCTAAAACTTTGCCCTCTCGGTCCAGGTCCAACTGCTCCACATCCGAGGGTGGCGAAGGAGTATATCTACGAGGACGAGGGACTCTGATCACGCCTCCATCGGGATCAATTCTCGCCACAACTCCCTGCACCTTCTCACCTTTTCCCACATCGATTCCTATCACCGAAGCGTAGCTGAGAGAAGTCCCGCGGCCTATATTACCGTTAACCACCAGCGCATCTTCGAGATGAGAATTTTCACCTATCACCAAATAGTCTAATCCCCGGCGATTCTGGCGAACCCTCCGCTTTCTCTCCGGCAGGTCAAAGGGATAGTAATAGTAATTACACACCTGCGTATCTTTGAGTGATGCCCCTGCTTTAATCCTTATATCTCCCTGGAGGCCAATCTCTCCTTCGAAGCTCACCCCTGGTTCAATATTGGCTATGTTAAATCCTCCACTCACCCAGAACCTGGTGCCAGGGGATACCTTCACTCCCCTCTGTTGTAGTTTATGCGTTAACACCTCATTCTCAAAGACTGCTCCCAATCTGGTGTCGGTTCGGAAATCGTAACCCTCTCCTATGCCCCCAAATAGCATGGCGAGATTGACCGGATCACCTTTTGCCTTCACCTCCTTGGCTATCTCCGGAATGTAATATTCTCCGTTGGGGTGACGCTCAAGGACATATAATTTCTCCTCTGTCTCCCATAGTTTTCTACATTCAGTAACCTGCTGGAGCTCTTCCCGGGAGAATTTTCTTCCGTTCAGATTTATATTCTCCCCCGGCTTCATCCTTTGAAGTTTCTCATTAGGAAACACAGCTATCTCTTTGCCCTGTTGGGTCTGGATCACCCTACCGTAATTGGGGGCATCTAAGTCCCTGATAGTTCTGAGCATAATATCTTTGTCCATAACCACCAAGCCCGTGTTTCTCTCTATTATCGCGTGCAGGTAATCTGTAGAAACTGGATACTCTACACCTTTAACCTCTAGAGCGCTTATTTCTTCTCTATCTTTTTCGGTTCTGCCGATGTCCCCTTGTTCCTTCACATCGAAGAACTCATCTGTCCTGGGGTCCCAGACAATCAGCTCATCCTCCCTGAGTCGCAGACGGCGTTGTTCAATCTGTTCTCCGGTCAAGCTAATCCTGCCGTACTCAAGACACTCTCTCCAGGGGTGGTAGAGGGTGATTTTCTCCCCAGGTTTCAAATCCCGGTAGTTCTGTGCTCGCAAAAACAAATACTTAGCCCACAATCCATATTTCTTGGCATCCACCTCAGGCAGTTCTATCGGGATTAATTTTCCATCCCGAATGCGCTGATTCAAATCTTGGAAGCCTTCTATCTGTTCCTTTGTAACAGAGATATTGGCAAAGTTTCTGACCTCAGCCGCACGCATTTTTTCGATCTCACTGCGGCGGAGAATACCCAGAAAGGTTTTGGGATATCTTACAATCCTTCCATAATTGAGGGGATCGCCAGCAATGGCCGAAATCAGGGTGAATTCCCTTCCACTTCTTATGTGTTCTAACACAACCTTTTTGAAATCCTCAGTGGGAATTGTGGGGACATCGCCGAAGCAGACTAAGATGTATTCTATTTGGGAATTATTCTTAAGTATCTCTTTGCCTTCCTCGGCCACCGCTGTTGCCCCTGTTCCTTTATCCCCGCCGGGGTTATCGAAGAAAATCTCCACAAACCCGCCTCTTCTGTCCACCAACTTCTTCATATCCCAATAGGCCTGGTAGACGATCTTATCTCTATCGGTGGTACACTCCTCTTTGCTCTCCTTGGGCTTCTCCCCTACCGAGAGCAGGACCTTCTCTGCCACTTCCCCCTCGATAAGGTAATCGAAGATAATATCCAAGTAGGGCCGTCTCCAGAACAGGTCTCGCATCGCCGGTTTGGCAATAGTGTCCAAGAAGGCCTCGAATCTGGTCCACATCGGAGTGGAGCGGAATCCGGAGCCACCTGCGGGAATTACCGCTATTACCTTCTTGGCCAAGTTAGCTTGCTCGTATTCTTTCTCCACACTCACCGACATTTTTTGTATCCCTCGCAATTATCTCGTTCAGTCCGTCATACAGAGTTTCTATCCCCAAAAAGAGCTTTTTGAATATAACAAAAAAAAGATAGATTCGATTCCCTTTCTTGTCAAGAGAATTCTCATACATCCACCAAAGAAGGAGCTATTCAATGTAAGGATCCTGTCGAAAAATGGATTCTCGAAGATCACCTGACCGAATCCAACTGAATCTAAATCAGACCTTATAGGTTTGAACCAGCCTTAATGTAGAGACGACCCGCCGGGTCGTCTCTACGATATTATCCTCTTTGCTATTCAACGACACCATTTCCCGACAGAATCTGTAAAAGGATCGCTCACCAAGATGGCGTTCATCGCTGACCGTATCTGTGGTGATATCTGTCCCACCATTTTTCAATCTCTTCCGGCGGTAATTCATCAGGGGTTCCCCGCAGCAGTGCCAGATGCACAGTTTTCGCCACATCCTCCACCATCACTGCTGCTTTCAGGGCAGCGGTCGGTGAAGGACCGAAGGCAAAGACACCGTGATTCCTGAGCAACACCGCCGGAGCTCTGGTTATCGCTGTTAGAATTGCCCGTCCAATGTTGTCCCCTTGATTGTCGGCGTAGTCTGAGCAGGGAATCTCTCCTCCAAACTCATCGGCTATCGCCGTCAAATAGGACCGAATAGGTTGCCCTAAGACCGCAAAACTGGTAGCATAGTTAGAATGGGTGTGAACAATGCCGTTTATGTCAGAGCGGTGACGATAGATATAAAGATGATTGCCTAAGTCAACGGAAGGTTTAAGGTCACCGTCAACAACATTTCCCTGGGAATCGGTGACTATCATATCGACTGGTCTCATCTCCTCGAATTTCATCCCACTGGGCTTAATAACCACATAGCCGGTTTCCGGGTCTCGGCCACTC
Organism: Candidatus Latescibacterota bacterium; assembly: GCA_030629295.1. Taxonomy (GTDB): domain Bacteria; phylum Latescibacterota; class MVCY01; order MVCY01; family MVCY01; genus MVCY01. The sequence continues at coordinate 6,157 of DAOVPH010000075.1, forward strand.
ACATTTCCACTGGTCATAGTTACTAACCCTTGTTTGCGTAGCTCTGAGTTCATTTCCCAAACTTCCTGTTTTAACTCCTCCAGCATCTTTCCCTCCTTTTGAACTTTACTTTTCTCCCTCTACCCTCGTTGCTCTCATTTGGCCAGTGGCAAAAATATAGTTAGCCACAGCGTTTTTGTCAACTTTTATCTTGACCAATTCAGGACAAGGCGATATATTGGGAAAACACCGAAAAATCAAATAGCGTCAGAGAACAACCCAAAGTACTGGGAGATTGCAACAATGTCCAGTTGCCGAGAAAAATATCACCTGCATGTTCTCTTCAACACCCACTGGGACAGGGAATGGCTCTACAGCTTTCAAGAAACCCGGATGAAACTGGTGGAACTGATGGAGCGACTGTTTGAGATATTCCAGACCCGTCCGGAGTATAAGTATCATCTGGACGGCCAGTCGATTCCTTTAGAGGACTATTTAGAGATATGTCCTGAAGCAGAGGCAAAAATCAGAAAATACGTGTCAGAAGGCCGGCTCTTGATCGGGCCGTGGTATGTGCTGCCGGATATGTTCTCCATCGCCGGGGAATCAATTGTGAGAAACATCCTGTTTGGGCACAAGATATGTGAACGTTTTGGAGGCCCGATGAAGGTAGGCTATTCACCTTGTGGCTGGGGACAGCCTTCTCAGATGCCCCAGATCTGGCGGGGATTTGGCATCGACAGTGCCTCCTGCTACCGGGGCATCGCCACCCATGTGGTGCCTTTGGAGTTTCTCTGGGAGGCACCGGATGGCAGCACTGTTTGGGGTCTCCGTTTCGGCAAACACCCCCGTTACGGCTTTGCCATCTATGTTTACCGTCCTGCAGTATTGAGCAGAAAGGGCTGCCGTTCTGATGCCGACCAGGACACCCAAGTAAGTTGGCAGAAGACTGAATTTCCCTTTCATATGGCCGATGAGTTCTCCTACAGATCAGACTGGTTTGAGCTTAAACCAAACATCCCTTACGACAAGTCCAAAATTGCTGAGCAGATCCGCCTATACATAGAAGATCAAGCTCCAGATGCCACTACCCACCATATTCCCTGTCTTCAGGGCTTCGACAGCAGTCTCCCCAATACCTACGAACTGGACCTGGTGCTGGATGCCGCCGGACAGATCGAAGATGAGATCACTGTAAGCACCCTACCAAAATATGTGGAGGCGGTCAAGGAGTCCCTTCAAAATCCCCAGAAGGTGGTAGGGGAGCTGCGTTACCCGGTGAAAGACGGCTTCTACACTCAGACCTTCGGCTCGATGGTCTCCTCCGGTATTCCCCTAAAACGGCGGAATTTTTTAGTAGAATGGCACCTTCAGAAATGGGCTGAACCCTTTGCCACCGTTGCTTGGATTCTGGGCAAACCATACCCTGCCTCATTCTTGGAAAAGGCGTGGAAGTTTCTATTTCAAGTCCACCCTCACGACAC
>DAOVPH010000027.1 GCA_030629295.1 Candidatus Latescibacterota bacterium
AATAACATTGCAAATCATCCTGTCATTGCGAGGAGCACTTCGCTATCGCTCAGCACAGGCTCCGCGACGAAGCAATCCCACTGAATTCCAGCTACTTAGAGATTGCTTCGCTATCGCTCGCAATGACAAGTTAGTGTAGCATTATTTAGGAATCGTTCTATTAGCGGATTAGGGCTGAGGCATCTTGAATCCGTATAATCCGTGTAATCCGCGGTTCCCCTGGTTTGAGGATGTCTGTTGGTGAGTGGTGAAAGGAGTGAGATGATCTATGCTCCCTAAAAGAAACGTAGGCCGGAACCTCAAAAAGGCCTTATCCCAACCTGGCTATGCCTGGCGGGCTTTTGGCCAGAGATTCAAATCGTACCTTACCTACCGTCTCTTGGGCGGCCGCAGTGCCTATCCTGAGACCGTCTCCATCCTGCTTACCTATCAGTGCAACCTGCGCTGTAAGATGTGCGGTCAGTGGGGAGAGACCGGATCCTCGAAATTCTATACCCCGGAAGTTCTCAGGCAGATGCTGAGCTTGGAGGAATTAAAGGCGTTGGTGGACGAATTGGCTTCCTTTGGACCTACCATTACCCTTTTCGGGGGAGAGCCCTTGATGTACAGACACTGGAACGAGCTTCTGGCCTATATAAAGTCCAAAGGACTGCGGTGCAATATGATCTCCAATTGCACCCTTCTGGAGAATCATGCTGAGACCCTGGTAGATCTCGGCCTGGACGAAATCATCTTCTCCTTGGATGGCCCGGAGGCACTCCACGATGAGATACGCAGCCGCAAGGGGACGTTTCAAAGAGCCACCTCGGGCATAATGGCCGTGAACCGGGCCAAGAAAGAAAGAGGGACCAACAAGCCAGTGATCAACATAAACAGCACTATCTTCGATTTCAACACCTCTATGCTCACCGAAATGGCTGAGATAGCCGACGGGCTGGAGGCCAGGACCATAACCTTCCATCACCTCATCTTCATCAGCCAGGGGACCTATGAAGAGCATAACTGCATATTCAGGGGACTCTTCGGGGTGGAGAGCTTCGACTGGGCGGGGTTCGTGGAGGAGGAACTCCCCCGGATAGACCCCGATGCCTTGATCGAGGAAATGAATAAGGTACGAAAAAGAAAGGACTTAAAGGTAGCGACCACTTTCTACCCAAATTTCACCGAGGAAGAAATCAGGCGGTACTACACCTCCTTCCACTTTTTGCCGACAAGTTACAGACACAGATGTCTAAGTCCGTGGATGGTGGCATACATATTTCCCGACGGCTCGGTGCGGCCATGTCTCTCCCTGAATCTCTCGGTGGGCAATATGAAGGAGGCCTCGTTTAACGAGATATGGAACGGAGAGCCATACCGGCGCTTTCGCAGGGTGGTCAAACAGCGAAGATATTTTCCGGTATGCCCCCGGTGTACAGAATTCTGTCGTTTTTGAGGTGCGAAGATGGCCCGACCCAAGGTGTTGCACATCATCACCCGCCTGGACCGCGGCGGATCGGCCGAGGCGGTTATGCAGTTGGTTGAAGGACTTAAACGGGATGGGTATCCGGTCAAGTTGGTTACCGGTCGTACTGTGGAGCCTCAGGAGGACCTGGACGCTTTTTCCCGGAGGACAGGGGTTCCCGTAGTTTCGATAGAGGAGCTCAGGCGAGAGGTCAACCCGGTGGATGACCTGATCGCTCTGGTGAAGTTGATGCGTTTGATCGGCCGGGAGCGACCGGAGATTGTGCATACGCATTCGTCGAAAGCGGGGCTGCTGGGAAGATTAGCGGCCCGATGGACGGGCTGCCCGGTGATCGTGCATTTCCCCCACGGGCATGTTTTCTACGGATACTTCGGTCGACTCCGAACCTGGACCATTATCCTGGCCGAACGGCTGGCCGCGCGTATCACCCATCGTATATTTACTCTCACCGAACTGGGCAAAAGAGATCATATTCGATTTGGAATCGCGAAGCCGGAGAAGTTTGTCACAATCCCCTGCGGGATAGATGTGGCGAAGTTCTCGTCTCCTGGGAGGAATCCCGCCGAGGTGCGGGCGGAATTCGGTTTTTCCCCATCTGATGTCGTAGCGGGATACGTGGGTAGGCTGGTGGCTATTAAAGGATGCGAGTACTTCCTCTATGCGCTGGAGCTGGTTAGAAAGAAAAGATCGGACATTAAGGGGATCATCGCAGGAGATGGCCCTTTGCGCGAGGAGTTGGAGGAGTTGGCGAAAGAACTCGGGCTTTCCGCAAGTGTAGCCTTCGCCGGAGTTCGAGAGGATATCCCGGAGGTGATGCACGCTTTGGACCTGTTCGTGCTTACCTCGCTTAACGAAGGACTTGGGCGGGTATTGTTGGAAGCGATGGCCTGTGGAGTGCCCGTGGTGGCCAGCCGAGTTGGAGGGGTGGCTGAGATCGTCCTCCACCGAGAGACCGGCCTTTTGGTCCCTCCTGAGAACCCCGAAGGGATCGCCGAAGCCATCTTGGAGATTCTGAACGACAAAAAGAAGGCCGAGCTGTTCTCCCGAAAGGGAAAGGAGAGAACCAAGTTGTTCGATGTGAGAAGGATGATCGAGAGGACGGAAGAAATTTACCAGAGGTTGTTGGTGGACAGAGAGGGAGGTCGAGGTTGAGAAACCCTGCAGGGGGCCTCTCCCCTGCTCCTCTGCTGCCGTCTTCAGGAGATAGCCCTAGTGGAAAGTGCGAACAGGATACTGTGGACGTTTATAGCCTTATTTGCGTCCTCTACGACCCTCACGGCCGGAGAGTACCTCCAGGTTCCTGCCGGTATTCACTTTGATTCGGATGTCAGCGGCGGGAAGTACTCCGTGGAAGAGCTGGCAAAGATATGCAGGGAAGAGGACGTCGTCGTGGCCATCGTCACCGACCACGACAATATGCGGGTGGAATACGGGGTCTTCCCGTTGCGCAAGGTCACGGGTTTCCTGGTCCGGAAGTTGACCGGAAAGGGGGAGAGGAACTCCATCTCCAACTTTGGGGCGGAAAATTACTTCCGCCTGTTCGAGGAGGTGGACGCCCGATATCCGGACCTCATCCTGATCCCCGGGGTGGAGGCCATCCCATTCTACTACTGGGAGGGAAGCCCCTGGAGGGGGAACTTGAGGTTAATGCGCTTACATGAGCACCTTTTGGTCATCGGGCTGAAGAACGCGGAGGATTACCAGCACCTCCCCTCCATAGCCAACGGCTATCCCCGGGAGTTCTCACCGAAAGCTCTCATCAATCTGATCTGGGCAACCACCGCTTTACTGGGGATTCGTATCTTCAGAAGGAGGAAAGTAAAGCGCATCTATCTCGGCAACCAACTACTCTTGGTGCCATCACGCAGGAACCAAGGTATCGGTGCTTTGATCTTTTTGGCCTCCCTTTTGTTTCTGATCAATAACTATCCTTTCCTGCCCCCCAAGTACGACCAGTACCACGGTGACCAAGACGGGGGACCGTACCAGGTGCTGATAGACTATGTGAACCAGAGGGGGGGTATGGTCTTTTGGGCCCATCCGGAGGTGGAGCAGAAGATGAAGGTGAACGGGATCGAGGTCTATACTCCGCCGTACCATGAACACCTGATCGAGACCCATGGATATACAGGTTTCGCCATCTTTTGGGAAGGGATGAAACATATAGGCAAGCCCGGGGGCATCTGGGATAGGATTTTGCACGAATACTGTCTGGGGAAGAGAAAGCGGCCGGTTTGGGCTATCGGGGAGCTGGACTTCGAGGGGGAAGGTAGGGTGGAAAATGTGAAGGAGATGGCCACTGTCCTGCTCCTTGGGGAGAAGAGTCAAGAGGGGGTACTGGAGGCTCTCAGGGTGGGGCGGATGTATGCCACCCGCAATTTTGCGTCTCAGTGGCTGACATTAGAGGAGTTTTCCGTGAGTGACACCTATGAAGTGGCCTATATGGGGGAGACCCTTCGAACCCATGATTGTCCTCATATTCGGATAAAATTCGCCGTCACCCAGCCGAAGGAATTCCGGGTACAGGTAATCCGAGATGGGAAGATCATTGGAACTTTCCCGATCCACGGTTCCGGGGTTGTAGAATTCGACGACCGGACGGTGCTTCGGAGTGGGAAGGTATACTACCGGATACTCGCCGTCGGAGGGGATTGGGCCTTTCTGGCCTCTAACCCCATATTCGTGGAGTTTGGATAATTCAGATAGCCGATACGAATCTACACTTATCGGCCTGAGAAAAATAGAACATATAACCGTTTGGTTATATATTTGTTTTTCTCGGTGCCTCTGTGGTAGATTTTAGACTTTTTACGAGTCAATGAATATTGAGTAAGAACAAGGCCCTCATTTTTGGAGACAAATAAAGAAGGGAGATAGTTTTAGTTATCTCCCTTCGGACTCCAGGCAGTGGAAAAATAGAAGCCTTGGGTAGCCAACACTGAGATATTTGGTCAGCCTTGTTTCGATTTCGCACTCTCAAATAGCGACAAGGCGATGCTTGCTAATAGGCAAGCGAAAAGGAATTGCATGAACCCGTACGATGACACATTAAGAATGGGACCGGTAAACTTGGATATGATCCCAAAGATCAAACTCAGCGCTCCTATGATCAAAGCAAGGTAATTTGCGGTTTTCATACCTTAACCTCCTGGTTAATATTGGGATTCTTCCACCTGCCGAGTCTTAAGAGAAAAATAGTAGAATTAAATCAGAAAGTCAAGTACTTTTTTGAGGTCTCTTTGGAGGATACATCTCTTGTTTTCTGTTATTAGATACTTATGAGGAACTGTAACGATGATTGTTGCTGTACATCAGCCCCAGTACCTTCCCTGGCTGGGCTATTTTGACAAAATTGACCGTGCTCACCTGTTCGTTCTGCTGGACATCGTTCAGTTCAAAAAGAACGAGTGGCAGAACCGGAACCGGATCAAAACAGCCCAGGGATGGCAGTGGCTTACCGTGCCCGTTACTTACCGCTTCCCCCAGAGGATAGACCAGGTGAAGATAAATCTCCAATCAAACTGGGCCAGAAAACACTTGTTGACCTTAAAGAGCAATTACTATAGGGCCCCTTATTTTTCCGACTATTTTTCTACCTTTGAGAATATACTGACCCAAAATTGGCAATCGATTGCAACGCTTAATATTCGGCTGGTTAGAGAGCTTACTGAGCTTTTAGGAATTTCGACTCCGCTGCGGCTGGCTTCAGAGCTGGGCGATTTTCCCGAAGAGCCTGACGAGAGGTTGATCGCCATCTGCAAGCACCTGGGCGCAGAGGTCTATTTGGCCGGTCTTGGCGGAAGGAATTATATGAACTTAGAGAAGTTTAGGAAGGCAGGAATAGAGGTGGTCTTTCAGGAGTTTAAACATCCCGTTTTTCCTCAGCTTTACGGAGATTTCCTGCCCAACCTCTCAGTAGTAGATCTGCTCTTTAACTGTGGGGAGCAGAGTCTGAGGATTATCCGAGAAACACGAAAGGAGGAGTGATGAATATCTTGGCCATAGGTGCCCACCCCGATGACATCGAATATGGCTGTGGAGGAACCCTTATTAAATACGCTAAGAAACACTCGGTTTATCTTTATGTAGCAACAAAGGGAGGAGCAGGGGGGGACCCCGCGGCCAGAGAGAGGGAGCAGGAGAAATCTGCAGAGATTATGGGGGCAAGAGACGTATTCTGGGGAGGTTACCAGGATACAGAGGTTCCTCTCAGTCAAGATCTTATTCATAATATTGAACGGGTCATCGAGAAAATAGAGCCAGATCTTATTTTCATCCACTATCGGGACGACACTCACCAGGACCATCGTAACCTGTCGGACTGCGCCCTGTCGGCCACCCGATATGTGCCTAACCTCCTTTTCTACGAGGTCCCTACCACTCAGAACTTCAGCCCTACGGTTTTCGTGGACATTGAATCAATTATGGAGCAGAAGATGGCGCTGCTGAAGGCTCACGCCTCCCAAATTACCAAAACAAATATAAAAGACTTGACCATCCTGGAAGGCGCTCGCTCCAACGCCAATTTTCGGGGGATACAGGGAAGGGTGAAATTCGCCGAGGCCTTCTGCTCTCAGAGGTTTTTTCTTCAAATCTGAGAGGCTACATCTGGTGAGCTCTCTCTGCCCCATTTTTCTCCTAAGCAAAATGTGTAGTAGAGACGACCCGGCGGGTCGTCTCTACAGTGAGGCCGGGTTACGCCGCTAAGATTTGTATTCAGATCCAGTGGGGTACGGTGAGGTGATCTGCGAGATTCTATTTTCCGACAGAATCTGACAACCAACGACTCAATGACCAATGACCAATGACTTTAATGATTCCCCATTCCAGACCCACGATAGACAAAAAGGATGCTGAACTTCTCTCCGACGTACTCTTGAGCGGCAACATCGCTCAAGGAGAGAAGGTAGCGGAGTTTGAGAGGCAGATGGCTCGGTTTCTGGGGCTGAAAGGTTGCGTGGCCACCAGTTCTGGCACAGCCGCACTGCATCTCTCCCTGATTGCGTTAGGCGTCGGAGAAGGCGACCAGGTGCTGCTTCCCACCTATGTCTGTGCTGCTCTCCTCAACGCCGTGAACTATGTGAGGGCAACACCGGTTCTGGTGGACATCAATCCTCAGAGTTTTAACCTTGATGTCCACGACCTGAATGCCAAGCTCACTCCCAAAAGTAAGGCGGTCATTCTCCCCCATATGTTCGGACTACCGGCCGATATAGATGAGATTATGGCTTTGGGAATACCGGTAATAGAGGACTGCGCTCAGGCTGTGGGAGCTACCTTTCAAGGAAGGCCTGTCGGCAGCTTCGGCATGCTGGCGGTTTTCTCCTTTTATGCTACCAAGATTATGACCACAGGGGAGGGAGGTATGGTAGCCTCCCACTCAGAGGACCTTCTGGAAAAGGTGAAAGACCTCAGAGAATACGATGAAAAGAACGACTACCGAGTGAGGTTCAATTACAAGATGAGTGACCTTCAAGCTGCCCTGGGATTGAGCCAGTTGGCAAGGCTTGCCGATTTTATCACCCACAGAAGAAAGATAGCAAGCCTCCACTCTGCTGGTTTAAAAAGACTTCCTGTTGATCTTCCCCAGGAGAGTGAGGATCGGAGGCACATCTTTTTTCGATATGTCATCAGGACAAAAAAACCGCTTGCGGCGATTCTCCGATCTTTTCAACAGCGAGGCGTCTGTTGTCGGAGGCCTGTCTACAAGCCCCTTCATCGTCTCCTGGGACTTAGTGGTTTCCACTGGGCTGAAGAGGTGGCAGAGAGTGCCTTATCTCTTCCCATATATCCAAGCCTTAAGGATGAAGAGACAGAAAAGATAGTAGAGGCTGCGCAGGAGATCTTGAGGTAAAAAGACAGAATGGGAATAACTGGTTAACTGGTTAATTCGTTGGTTAACTGGTTAATTGGTTAATCTGGTGAGTGGTGAGTAGTGGACCGAGTTAGCTGGTAGAACGATTCCTAATTAATATTCTTGCTTTTCCGTCATTGCGAGGAGCGAAGCGACGAAGCAATCTCACTTATTTCCCGATAGTTAAAGATTGCTTCGCTGACGCTCGCAATGACAATTTGTTGCTATGTTTTTTAAGAATCGCAATACTAGTCAGCAATCACCAATGACTCAATAACCGCTTTTAAGAGACTTCTCACAAACTTTGAGGTTGTTGTCTATGAGAGTTTTTAAGACAATTGGCTATGCCTTGTTAGCGATGGGTGCTGGATTTCTCTTTTATCCTGTCGTAAGAGAGTGGTTCTTTCAAGCAGGCTACCGATGGTGCTATCTTCTGTTCTTCTCCTTTCTTGTCTGTTTTCTAGCAATTCCTTTGGTACGGCGAATAGCAAGAAGATTTAAAGTCCTGGATTTTCCTGACTCAAGAAAGGTTCACCTGGTTCCTACTCCTCTGTTAGGCGGCGTGGCGGTGGCAGGCACCTTTGCCCTCACTCTTCTCTATAATTTACATTTCTCTCTGGGATTAAAGGGGGTGGTACTGGGTGCCGGGATTGTTTTCTTCGCAGGGCTGATAGACGACATCTATGGCCTCCCTGCGGGCATTAAGCTCGTTATTCAGATTGTCGCTACTTATGTACTGATTAGGTTTGGGGTGGTGTTCAACTTTTTTTCTGCCACTGTCTTAGGGAGTATTGCCAACAGTTTCCTCACCTTCCTCTGGGTAGTAGGAATTACCAATGCGCTGAACTTCTTCGATGGAATGGATGGGCTAGCTACTGGGATGGGGATTATCGCCTCCCTCTTTTTCAGTCTGGTAGCCATACAGACCCAACAACATTATATGATATATCTCTCCGTTGCGTTGTTGGGAAGTTGCCTGGGATTTCTCCCTTACAATTTTAAGTTCAGAAGATCTGCCTCAATATTCTTAGGTGATGCAGGAAGTACCTTCATAGGGTTCACCCTGGCGGCGCTGGCCATTCTGGGAGACTGGGCAGCGAACAACCCAGTGAAGGCGCTGAGCACTCCCCTTCTGATTCTCGGGGTGCTGGTCTTCGATATGGTCTATATTACAGTAGCCCGAATCGCATCAGGGAGAGTTAGAAGCCTCCGGGGATGGATTGACTATGTAGGGAAAGATCACCTCCACCATCGGCTTGAGAGTCTGGGACTGAGCAAGAAGCAGAGTGTTCTTTTCATCTATCTTATGATGGCGATTTTAGGATTGGGTGCCCTGGTCTTGAAACGAGGAGAGACAATAGAAGCCTTACTGGTCCTTTCTCAGTCCGCTATGGTGCTCCTCATGGTAGCTGTTCTGATGATAAAAGGTAGAACTAATTCCTCTCCAAGATCTGATGAGCAGCACTGAGCAGTTCCCAGGTAGAATAACCGCGAAGACCGCAAAGAAAGCCCAAAGTTATTGATGTTAAAACCTCTGCCTAAGAGCAAAGAAGTGCGTTGATTTAGACAAATTTAGGATGCCAATTTCCGCCTTCCCCAGACCCCCCGTGAATTTCTTCCTCCCCACCTGCTGACTCAGCAGAATTACTTTGTCGTTGTTGGAGCCAGTTATGCACCCGCCCCTCTACTTACTTGACATCAGCCGCCTGGTTGTTTATATTGTCAGTTACCCGTGGCTGAGGATTAGTTTCGATTGTGTGTCTCAATGCCCACTGACTGATGATCTGGTTGAATAACAGGAGGCGAAAAAAATGTCCAAGACTCTTAATCTGCTGGCTTTTGATCTAGGCGCTGAAAGTGGACGAGCCCTGCTGGGGCGGTTTTCTGGGAGGCGGATTTCCTTAGAAGATGTGCACCGATTTTCCAACGGGCCGGTTCATTTGCCCGACGGTTTACACTGGGATGTCCTGGGCTTTTTTCGGGAGTTGAAGTACGGTCTTGCCTTAGCTGCTCAAAGATGCAAGGGCGATCTGGCCAGCGCTGGTGTGGATACCTGGGGAGTGGATTTCGGACTGCTCGGCCGACAGGGAGAACTCTTGGGTGTGCCCTTTCACTATCGGGACAGGCAGACTGAGGGCATGATTGAATTGGCCTGCGCACAGATGCAGAGAGAGGAGATATTTGCCATCACGGGAGGTCAGTTCCAACGGTTTAACACCCTTTACCAGCTCTTGGCAATGAAACAGCGCCGTCCTGCCTCCTTAATGTCTGCGGGGACACTGCTGTTCACGCCTAACCTCCTGGATTACTTTTTCACCGGCCGAAAGCTGACCGAATTCACCATTGCCTCCACCAGCCAGATGATGGACATCAAGGAACTGAACTGGTCGAGCCGTCTGTTGAAGACACTTGATCTGCCGGAGGAGATCCTTACCGATATTGTGCCGGCGGGCACCGTAGTGGGACCACTACGGAGGCCAATAGCACGGGAAGTTGGCCTAAAAGGAACACAGTGGATCACCCCGGCAGCCCACGACACGGGTTCTGCAGTAGCAGCCATTCCTGCCGAAAGAGACGATATAGCCTTTATTAGCTCCGGGACCTGGTCGCTGGTGGGAATACAGACACCAGTGCCTATTGTGACTCCAGAGGTTATGAGATACAACTTTACGAATGAAGGATGTGTGGGCAACAGCTTCCGGTTGCTCAAGAATGTATCCGGGCTCTGGCTAATTCAGCAGTGTCGAAAATCCTGGGAACAGGCAGGAAGGACTATGAGCTATGAACAGATGAGCCAGATGGCAGCAGAGGCTGAGCCGTTGGTTTCTCTGGTGGATCCGGATGTCGATGGTTTCCTCAACCCGGAGAATATGCCGGCAGCGATCCGGCAGCAGTGTAAGGCGTTAGGTGAGCCTATCCCGACCGACCCGGCAGCGGTGATTCGCTGTGCTATGGACAGCTTAGCCCTCAAGTCTCGGTGGGTCATCGAACGTCTGGAACAGATCTCAGGCCGCCGGCTGAACGCCATCCATACTGTGGGAGGTGGCATAAGGAATCAATTGCTTTGCCAGCTAACGGCCGATGCCACCGGACGCCCGCTGATTGCTGGACCTGTTGAAGCCTCGGCTATCGGGAATCTGCTGGTCCAGGCCATGGCTCTGGGAGAACTTTCCTCCCCTGCGGAAATCCGTCAAGTGGTCAGCAACTCATTTCCCACTGTAACCTACGAACCTAAAGACAGTTCAATGTGGGACGACGCATACGGCAGATATGTGGAGATCTTAGGGAATAACATTGCCAAGATAACATAAGGAGGACTTCAGTGAATATCTACATTATGACCGATTTAGAGGGGTGCTGCTATGCCAACAGTTTTGAGCAGATTGTACCCGAGCACCGCCTCTATCCCTTTTTGACCCGGGTGCTGACTGAAGAGGTGAATGCGGCAGTGGGTTCACTTCTGGAAGAAGGAGTTCAGAAGATATATGTGGCAGATGGCCACGGCCCGGGAGGACTCAATCTGGAGTACTTTGATCGTCGCGCTCACCTGATCACCGGACGTCCGTTCTGTATTCCCTGGGGTATGGATGTGGAGCATTTTGATGCTCTCTTCGTGATAGGCCAGCACGGCGCCGCTGGCATCGGTGGTATTCTCTCCCATACCCAAAGTCATAACGGTGTCGCACAATGGAGACTTAACGGCCAGATTATCGGAGAACTTGGCACTGAAGCACTTCTGGCCGGATGTTTCGACATCCCGGTGGTTTTTCTCAGCGGCTCAGAGGCAGCCTGTCAGGAGATGCGGCAGATAAACCCCAAGGCACTCACTGTCTCCACTAAACGGGCGATTTGTGATACCTTTGGTGTCTATTATCCTCTGGAGGAAGTCCTGCAAAATATTCGCAGAGGGGCCAAAGAAGCACTCCAGGTAATTGACACATCAAAACCCTTTAAGCCGTCTCTTCCTCTCGAACTGGTGATTGAAAACACTCAGGCGGGTAAAGAGGGAATTGTCAGGCTGTCTCGTAAACCTGGAGTGGAACTGCTGAACGAAACCACCGTGCGGATCACTGCCCCTGAGGCCCTTACCCTGCTGAAGACAGTTTTCGGCTGAGAAACCAGGATATTGATTATTAGTTGCTGGTTATCAGTTTCTGGCGAAAAAGAGGGTGTTGAGTGGCGAAGACGATAATATCCAATGGTGCTATTTCGCAGCGACCCTTGTAAGATGAAGAATTGCAGGCACATATTTGTAGGGGCAGACCTATGTGTCTGCCCGAATTCGGGCGCACACACAGGTGCGCCCCTAC
>DAOVPH010000053.1 GCA_030629295.1 Candidatus Latescibacterota bacterium
ATGGTGAGCTTCGATTCAGAGGCACTCCAATTCCTCGGCGCCAGCGAAGGGAACCTGTTGCGGAGCAACGCTCTGTTCGCAACTATTCCCACCAAGGCCGGCGAGGTCTGGATGCTCAACGGCCAGCCTGAAGCAGTCTCCACCAATGACGGACTTCTGAGCCAACTGCACTTCAGGGCTCTGAACGACCAGGCCATCGGCTCTGCTATCAGAGTGGATGCCTTAGACCTGTTCGACAGAGATGCAAGTCTGAACTCTGTCGCCACTCAGGGTCTGGAAGTGACCGTTGCTCCGGAGAAGTTCGCTCTGCTTCAGAACTATCCGAACCCGGGTAACCCGTCTACTGTTATCTCTTACACTCTGGCCAAGGACAGCAAGGTCAACTTGACTGTTTACAACACCCTGGGCCAGGTAGTGAGGACTTTGGTTGACGGCCACCAGACAGCGAACATCTACCAGGTTGTCTGGGACGCTCGGAATGACAGCGGCAGAGAGGTTGCCAGTGGTGTCTACTTCTACCGTCTGGTAGCTGGCAAGTTCAATGCCACCAAGCGTCTGATAGTTTTGAAGTAAACCCGTTTGGGACTTTTCCCTGAGGGAGTCACTCTCCCAGAGGGTGGCTCCCTCAGGCCTTAAGTTAAGGAGGTGGAGACAAGATGGTGAACAGATTTTCGGTATTGATGGTTTTAAGTTTGCTGCTAATAGGTTCAACTGCCTGGGCCGGCGAGAATGCAGATGCCACTATCACTTTTGACTTAGAGAAAGAGGTGACCGCCGGTGATGGCGAAAATACTTCTATTATGGATGTAGGTCCTGACGAAGTGGTCGTTCTCTCCATATATGGCCACGGGCTTTCCAACCTGAAAGGCTACACCATTGACCTGAAGTTTGAGCCGGACTTGGTGAGCAACACTGGGGGTGGATTTATGAGTTTTTCGCCTCTGGAGTTAGATGTGTTTAATAGCGCAGGATTAACTCCATCCACAGTGGGGCCTGCCGTTAGTGAGGATGTAGTGGGTCTGGGCTCTTCTGTCCTTAAGGACCCCTATACGGCCGATGAGGCCCCGGATGGGGATGGACTCTTAGCCTGGCTGAAGTTCACCACCTCGGCTGACTTCACTACCGCCACCATCGCCACCTTCTCTTTGGACAAGGGTGTGTTGATCGGTGTTGATGGTGCCAGTGACGAGGTCGCGGATAAGCCAAGCGCCTGGTTGAACACCACTGCTGTAGAGCCTACTTCGTGGGGGCAGATAAAGGCTCTTTTTAAGTAAGGTTTCACCTGTATGGAGATTGAAGCCGCCGGGATAGATACCGGAAGTCTCGGCGGCTTTTTATATCCTGACAAAGAGACAAAGGGCCGAAAAAGGCATCAACGGTGTTCACCGAGGTCGACGGGAATCCTTTCCCGTCGGCACAGTGAAGGAAAGGATTCCTTCACACCTCATATCCTGCTGACTGGAAAAGAAAGTCGGGTTCTTCAGCGCTCCAGCCGGGAGTAGTAGCCAGCAATTTTCTCTTGACAAATAGGGTAGACTGTGGTAAATTTATCGCTGCAGGTTTTATCAGTTGGTGCGCGAAATACCTGTCCTCAAAGAAAGAGGCAGAAAATGCTGACATCTGAAACGATATTGAGAAAGATCGAAGAAAATACGGAAAAGACAAGAGAGTACGGCGTAAAGAGAATTGGATTATTTGGGTCTTACCTCAGAAACGAACAAGATATTGAGAGTGATGTAGATATTCTGGTGGAATTTGAAAAAGGTAAGAAAACATTTGACAACTACATGGAACTTAAATTCTTTTTGGAAGACTTATTCGAATGCAAAGTGGATCTTGTAATTGTGGAAGCAATCAAAGCTGATTTGAAGCCATATATTTTGGGGAATGTGAAGTATGCAGCGGGAGTATAAAGCATATATTAGAGACATTCTTGAAGCTATTCGCAAAATTGAGAAATACACGGAAAACTTGTCTTTCGATGATTTTGTGGAGGATGAATTAATACAAGATGGCGTTGTGAGGAATCTGGAAATCATCGGAGAAGCTGTAAAGAAAATACCAGATTATATCAAAGATAGAAAACCAGAGGTGGAGTGGAAGAAGATTGCCGGACTGAGAGATATTCTTATACATGCCTATTTCGGAATAGATTTAGAAACCGTGTGGGATGTAGCTAACAATAAAATTTTGGACTTAAAGAAGAAAATTTTGGAAATCCTCTCGGATATGGACAAGAAGGAACGAAAGACTTATGCCAAAAAGTAAGAGACAAGTGCCTCAATGTGATTCATTGCCGGAAAACTTTGGCTCGCTTGAAGAGTTTTGGGCGTTCTGGGACACTCATAGCACCGCGGATTATGAAGAGTCCATGGAAGATGTGGACGTGCAGGTGACCCTTCGCTCCAGTAAGATATATTGTCTGCAATGATTTAAAGAGGTGATTCATATGTCTTATTTCAGCAAGTTCTATCAAGTGGACGTTCGGGAAAGCATCGCTACAGAATTTACAAATTCAAGAGGTGAAGTGGATGATATGATGGCTGGACTTCACCAGATCAGAGTCAGAATCGCAGAGGAGGAATACGATCTGACAGAATTGGAAAGAAAGGTAAAGAGAAATAAAGGAGAACCTTGCCTGACAGCAAATGTATGAAAATTCCTCTGGCTGTGGCTTACAGAAGCAATCAGTCCAATTAGAACACGGATATCGAAAATCGAGTGCAGCATTTCAGCTACAAGAACATTTTATGGGCGGTTAGCTCAGTTGGTTAGAGCACTTGCTTGACATGCAAGAGGTCACTGGTTCAAGTCCAGTACCGCCCACCATTGAAAAGGGCCGAAATATTGGAGGAGAGAATAATGAACATCATCACAGCAAAAATACTGGATCCGACACATCTGGAGTTGAATCAACCGATTCCTGCTAAACCGGGAGAATCTATCCAGATCTCTATTCCAGATGAGGGTGAACAGGATCGCTTATGGCGAGAAGCAGCGAAGAAACACTTCTTAGAAGCCTACGATAACGAGAATGGGATCTATGACAAACATCATTTGACAGCGTTAGGTGTTAGGCGACAAAGCCGCAAGAGACTCGAAACAAAGGAAGGATATGAAGAAATGCTCGGGTTTGACCGTATTACGTTCGACTCACGTATTATGGCGGGGCAAGCCTGCATTCGGGGGATGCGGATTCCTGTCTCCTTGATCGTGAACTTAGTGGCACACGGCAAGCAGGTTACTGAGATTCTGGAGGAATACCCTGATTTGCAGCCAGAAGACATCCAACAGGCTTTAGAATACGCGGCGTGGTTAGCCCGCGAACAGGTCTACGCCCGCGAGTTAGAGGCAGTTGGATGAGGTTTTTGGCAGACATGGGTGTCTCTATGCGTACGATTGGGTGGTTGCGCGAACAGAGGCACGATGCTGTTCATCTGCGCGAGGAGGGGTTGCAGCGTTTATCTGACGAACAGATTCTGGTGAAAGCTCGCGCAGAAAGGCGTGTCCTGCTGACGATGGATCTGGACTTCGGCTATCTCCTGGCGGTGAGCAGAGCACAGCTGCCTAGTGTAATTCTCTTTCGGCTAAGTGATGAACGCTCAGAGGTGGTCAACAGGCGATTGGCGGATGTGCTTACCCAACGTAGAAGCGACATTGAAGCCGGAGCTATTATCTCAGTCAGCGAGGTAGCTATTCGCATCCGACGCTTGCCGATGCAACTACAAGAGACGGGTGCGGGAGAGGATTAGAGGATTGCAGAGCAGATGAGTGAACTCGACAGTATACCGCTCCTTAGAATATTTTAGTCCACTTTGAGCCGCCATAAGAGCACCTTGTCATTGCGAGCGACAGCGAAGCAATCTCAGTGTTTGTTGCGCTTAGTACACGTTTTCATAAATATTATGGCATAACCTGATCATAGGAGATTCTTCGGCTGCGCCTCAGAATGACGGCGTTTGTCACTCTTTTTGCCGTGAGGACATAGTAATGTTCACTGTCACTTTCCCGGATGGGAATCAAGAACAGTATTCTGCTGAGATTACTCTATTAGAAATAGCTAAGCAGGTCGCTAATCCGGATCCGGCTGAGACAATACTGGCAGCCAAAGTAGATGGGGCCCTCGTAGATCTGTCCGCTCAGGTTGACTCAGATTGTCAGTTAGAGTGGCTCACCTTTGCCGACCCGGAGGGTAAGACTGTCTACTGGCACAGCACTGCTCACATTATGGCCCAGGCGGTGAAACAACTGTTCCCGGAGGCAAAGCTGGGTATCGGTCCCGCCATTGAAAATGGTTTTTATTACGACTTTGACCTGGGGGGAGGTTTTTCGCCCGAAGACTTGGAGAAAATCGGACAGAAGGTGCACCAGATTATCCGGGAAGACCTGCCGTTCAGCCGACAGGTAGTTTCAAAGCCAAAGGCCCAAGAGGTTTTTTCCCAAGGGGGCGAGGATTATAAACTTGAGCTTTTGAAGGAGATTGACTCAGACCAGGTGAGTCTCTATCAGCAGGGAGACTTTATCGACCTTTGTCGTGGCCCTCATCTGCCTTCCACCGGCTATGTCAAAACCTTCAAGCTCCTCAGCACCTCAGGTGCCTACTGGCGGGGAAGCGAACGTAATCCTATGCTTCAGCGCATCTACGGTATCTCCTTCCCCCGACAAGATCAGTTAAAACAGTACCTGCACCGCCTGGAAGAGGCACAGAAAAGAGACCACCGCAGACTGGGACAATTGCTCGACCTGTTCAGCGTGCATGACCAGATAGGTTCAGGCCTTATCCTCTGGCACCCAAAAGGTGCAGCCATCCGAAACACCATCGAGACATTCTGGCGAGAGGAACATCAGAAGAGGGGCTACCAGTTGGTTTACACTCCCCACATCGCCAACGAGAAGATATACCAGGTCAGCGGACATCTGGAGAATTATTCTGAACTTATGTACTCACCCATGGAGATCGACGGGGTGCCTTATCGGGTGAAACCGATGAACTGTCCCGGCCATATCTTGATCTACAAAAGCAGACAGCGAAGTTACCGCGACCTTCCCCTAAGATACGCCGAGTTGGGTACTGTCTACCGCTACGAAAAATCAGGAGTGCTGCACGGAATGCTGCGTGTGCGCGGGTTTACCCAGGATGACTCTCACATATTCTGCACTGAGGAGCAGTTGCCCGGGGAGGTTGTGGGGGTGCTTGAGCTGGTGGAGTTTATGATGAAGGCCTTCGGCTACAACTACCGGGCATTCCTGAGCACCCGGCCGGAGAAGTCCATAGGTTCTGATCAGGCCTGGGAGAAGTCGACCTCCGCCCTGCAAGGGGTGCTTGAGCAACGGGGGATAGAGTATGAGATAGATCCAGGCGAGGGGGTATTCTACGGTCCCAAAATCGACATCCAACTTGAAGACACCCTGGGCAGAGGATGGCAAGGTCCTACCGTCCAGGTGGACTTCAATCTGCCCGAACGTTTTGAGGTAGCTTATATTGGGGAGGACGGCAAAGAACATCCGGTGGTGATGATTCACCGCACAGTCCTGGGGGCGATGGAACGATTCATCGGAGGACTGATAGAACACTACGCGGGTGCCTTTCCGGTCTGGTTGGCACCGGTCCAGGTTGTGGTTATCCCTGTGTCTGACAGACAGATGGAATATGCTCAAAAGATCGCCGGCTCCCTCAGTGCCGATTTTATCAGAGTTGAGGTGGAACAGAGAAATGAGAAAATCGGCCGCAAGATCCGAGACGCAGAGATACAGAAGATTCCCTATATGCTGATTGTAGGGGAAAAGGAGGTGGAAAATCAGACGGTTGCGGTGAGAAAACGAAGCAAGGGTCATTTGGGAAACCTGAAGCCAGAGCAATTCCGCAGCACAATCCTGGAGGAAATTCGGACGAGAACGATCGAGTAGTGTCTTAACTATTTGGCCACTAAGTACGTGTTTTCATAAATATTATGACGTACCCTGATCATAGGAGATTCTTCGGCTGCGCCTCAGAATGACAGTGTTTGTTACTCTGAATTCTTCGCTTACTGTCATTCTGAAGGAGCGATAGCGACTGAAGAATCTCGTTCAGGACAGGCCTCTGTGGCTGAAAAACAACAAAAAATGGAGGTGACCGATTATTAAAAAAAGAATACGGATTAACAAACAGATTTCCACCCCCCAGGTGAGGGTAATCGACCACGAGGGAACACAGATTGGGGTGATAAAGACCCAGGCTGCTTTGAAGTTGGCTTCAGAGCAAGGTTTTGACTTAGTTGAGGTTGCCCCGAATGGTACTCCTCCCGTTTGCCGGATAATGGATTACGGCAAGTTCAAGTATGAAAAGGAGAAGAAGGAGAGGGAAGCGAAAAAGAAACAGCATGGATTGCACTTGAAAGAGATAAGAATGCGTCCCAAGATCGATGAGCACGATTATCAATTTAAGCTTCGTCATCTAAAGGAATTTATCTCCAAACGCGACCGGGTGAAGGTGAGCATTATCTTTCGAGGGCGAGAGAACGCCCACAAGGAAGTGGGAGAAAGGCTTATCCAACAAGTACTGGCGGATGTGGCCGAATTAGCTACCATAGATGGATCGGTGCGATCGGAGAGAAATACCTTAATGGTGTTTTTAGTGCCCAAATAGACAGAGAGGATAAGAATCTATGCCGAAGATGAAAACCAATCGAGCAGCAGTCAAAAGATTTAAGACAACGGGAACGGGCAAGGTGAAACGGAGTCGGGCCTTCGGCAGCCACCTGCTGAGCAAGAAGACCTCCCGGCGAAAAAGAGAACTGCGGAAGTCCGATTTCGTCAGCTCCTCCGATATGCAAAAGATAAAAAAACTGATAACTACTTAACCACGAATCCACACGAATGTTCACGAATATCTTCGCATTCTATGGATAGATTTGTGTTAATTCGTGTCCATTCGTGGTTAGAAATGTTTCTTTGTGGCTGAACTGTTTTGAAGTGAGAAAAAGGAGAATAAACTATGCCAAGAACAACTAACAGTGTAGCCTCCAGAAGGAGGCGAAAGCTGGTATTAAAAGCGGCCCGAGGCTATTGGGGAGGCAGAAGCAGGCTTTATCGGACTGCTCGAGAGGCTGTTAACCGAGCGTTGGCTTATGCCTATAGGGATCGGAAGCGACGCAAGGGTGATTTCCGCCGTCTTTGGATACTTCGGATCAACGCCGCCGCCAGACTGAATGGAATCTCTTATGGCAAGTTGATCTATGGACTGAAAAAAGCTGGAGTAGTTGTCGACCGAAAGATTATGGCTGACCTGGCAATTTCTGACCCTGCCGCTTTCTCGACCCTGGCGGAAAAGGCGAAGATGCACCTGTAACCCTCCCTTTAGCCACCAAGGCACAAAGACACAAAGGCAATATTTATTATTTAGTCTTGGTGTCTTAGTGTCTTTGTGGCCGGATTGTTACTTTACCAGAACTCTCACAGAGGAAATATGCTCGACAAGATCGCTCAAATCAAAGACTCAGCAATACGACAGATCGAGAGCTGTTTTGACATCGACCAGTTGACCCAACTCAAGGTGAAATACCTGGGAAGGAAGGGAGAGCTGACCGACGTATTGCGTTCCATAGGGAAGCTTTCCGCCCTGGAGCGGCCAGCAGTAGGTAAGCTGGCCGGAGAAGCCAAGGCATTGATCTCTCAAAGGCTGCAGGAGGTCTTCTCTTCGCTGGAGGCAAAACAACAGAGTCCTCAGGAGTTTTTTGACATCACTATGCCTGGCCGGAGACCTTCGGTAGGCAAGAAACACCCTCTGACTCAACTGATAGATGAGATCGTGAAAATCTTTCATGGAATGGGCTTTTCGGTTGCCGAAGGTCCTGATGTAGAGACTGAATACTATAACTTCGACGCCTTGAACACCCCTGCTGACCACCCTTCCCGGGATATCCAGGATACCTTTTACTTGGAGAACGGAGAACTGTTGCGAACGCAGACCTCTCCGGTACAGATCAGGGTGATGGAGAAACAACCTCCTCCAATTCGCATTATCGCCCCAGGAAGGTGTTACCGCAGAGATACCCCTGATGCCACCCATTCCCCCAATTTCTACCAGGTGGAGGGACTCTATGTGGACACAAATGTGACTATGGCCGACCTTAAAGGGGCTCTGTCTGTCTTTGCCCAGCAACTGCTTGGTAAAGAGGTGAGAGTCCGTTTCCGTCCCCATTTTTTCCCCTTCACTGAACCCAGTGTGGAATACGATTTTTCCTGCACCGCCTGTGGAGGAAAGGGATGCAGTCTCTGTAAGGGAAGCGGATGGATGGAGATCTCCGGTGCCGGAATGGTTGATCCAGCGGTCTTCGAGGCCGTCGGTTATGACTCCGAAAAATACTCCGGCTACGCCTTTGGCATGGGGGTGGAACGCATTGCCATGGTAAAATACGGTATTAACGATATCCGGCTGTTCTACGAGAACGACCTGCGATTTATTCAACAAATTTGAGCGATTCGAAAAAGTCTAAAATCTAACGCAGAGACGCAGAGACGCAAAGTCGCAGAGGAAAAACAAAAGAGATAATTATATGATTATTAAAGAATATTTTCTCTCTTTGCGTCTTGGGGTCTTTGCGTTGAAAATCAATGGCGGGGACTTTTTACGGACGAATCAATTTTGACTAACAAGAAAGAATTCCATAGATGAGAGTCTCTTACAACTGGCTGAAAGAATATGTCTTTTTTGATCTAACACCTTTCCAATTGGCCGAACGGTTGACAATGGCTGGGTTGGAGGTAGAGAGCGTCGAAGAGATCGGCAAACAGTGGGAGGATGTCAAGGTCGCCAAGGTGCTCTCTAAGCAGAGACATCCTGAATTCGACCACCTTTCCATCTGTCAGGTAGAGTTGAGAGGAGAACGACTCTCTATGGTCTGTGGTGCTCCTAATGTGGAACAGGGACAAAAGGTGGCTGTTGTCCCTGTTGGCGCTCGATTGCCGGATGGTACCGTCATCAAGAGAAGGAAATTCAGGGGGATAGAATCGCAGGGTATGATCTGCTCGGAAGCAGAACTGGGATTGGGGGAAGATGAAGCCGGGATAATGGTGCTTCCTTCCGATACCCCGGTGGGGAAACCACTGGCCAAGGTGCTGGGACTGACCGACTTTGTCCTCGATCTTGAGATCACCCCTAATCGCCCTGACTGGATGAGTGTGGTCGGGGTAGCCCGGGAGATTGGTGCCATAACTGGGAGTCGTCTCAACCGGGTTGACTACAGGCTTAAAGAAGATTCATCCAGAGTAGAAGAATTTGCCTCAGTAGAGATAAAGGACACTCAGGCCTGTCCCCGGTACTCAGCCCGGGTGGTGGCCGATGTTAAGGTCGCTTCCTCACCTCTCTGGCTCAAGAGAAAATTGGAGAACGCTGGTCTCAGGCCGATTAACAATATTGTTGATGTGACCAACTATGTATTGTTAGAGCTGGGACACCCGCTCCACG
>DAOVPH010000063.1 GCA_030629295.1 Candidatus Latescibacterota bacterium
GCTATATCGACGTATGGCTCATAAGCTGCATCCTGATAAAGGGGGAGAAAAGGAACAATTTGTTAAATTGTCAGAGGCATATCATGAATTGTTGAAAACCAAGACATTATAATTAGTATTGTGTTTCATGAAAACCTTTACACTGTCATTGCGAGGAGCGAAGCGACAAAGCAATCTCTAAGAAGGCTCACAAACTACACCACGGGATTGCTTCGCTAACGCTCGCAATGACAACTTTTTAATGAAACGCTATATTAGGTTATCTCTTGATAGCACCAAATCTATACCCTTTGCCTCCACCCAAAAATTCATAGCCCGACTCTCTGCCGATGGAGAGAAGGATCCTCCTCTGGTCTTCCGATCCCCAGTAGTTGAGGATCTCCCCGGCGAAGACAGTGTGATCTCCAGTGTCCAGCTCCCCTGTGACTTTACACTCCAAATTTACTATGCATTCCTTGATCAAAGGTGGCCTGACAAATTTTGCCGGCAGAGGGGTGAGCCCTGTTTGCTTGAACTTATCCACCTCCCTCCCTGAATGGGTTCCACAGTAGAGGACCTCCTCCCACATATCCTCACCGGGAACGGCCAGAATAAATTCCTTTCCTTCTGAAATTAACTTATGGCTATACCTGGTTTTGCCAACAGAAATAGCTACCATTGGAGGGACACCGGAGGTTTTCATCTTCCAACCCAAGGCAATAATATCCGCTTTGCCTCCTTTATCTACGGAAACTGCCAATACAACCCGCTCCGGACGCGACCAGCGTGCGTCTACTTGAGTCCTGGATACTTCTCGCATTTTAAGAACCTCCTTTCCTTGTGGTTAAGAGTGTTATGCTAAAACTTATCCCAGTCTAAGCAACCTTGTGCTATTCTTTATTGGGCTTTTGCCGCCAATTGTCCCCAAACCATCAGGGAACGCCTACGGAGCACAACATAATCCTCAGTGTTATAGATCACATAGTCGGCTCTTTTAACCTTCTCTTCTACTGAAAGCTGTGCATCTATCCTGTCCTGTGCCTCTTTTAGGGTTAACCCTTGCTGGACAAGCCTCCGGATTTGATCTTCTCGTTCACCCACCACTACCACCACCGCATTGAACCAGCTCAGTATATCCCACTCCACCAGCAGAGCAGCATCTACCACCACTGTTCTGTGCGACTGGCTCTTCTGAGCCTGAGCCATCTTCTCCCGGAGTCGCCGCAATAAAGGAGGATGGACTATCTCGTCTAACTTGCTTTTGGCTGGCGGGTCTCCAAAAGCTAATTTCCCTAAAGTCCGTCTGGCCAAGCTACCATCCTGGGCAAGGATCTGGTTACCAAAAACGGCCACTAACTGCGCAAGCACTCCCTTATCCTGTTCCACGACCTCTCTGCCGATTTCGTCGGCATCAATGATTAGTGCCCCCTGTTGCTCAAAGATGTGGCAGACAGTAGTCTTGCCTGAAGCAATCCCGCCGGTGACTCCAATAATCATAAGAAAACCTCCTTAAAAGGGAGGAAGGAAAGAAACTCCAGATTTCCTTCCATTTCGCTCTCTACCAATATATTAACAGCAATACTTGAGAGATTTTCTAACAGCTTTCCTCTCCGCTCAGTTTGCAGAAAAACAGGCTTGATTGACTCGTAAAAAGTCTCTTTTTTGTCATGCTGAGCTTGTCGAAGCATCTCATAAGTTACTGGCATTTATCAACACATGAGATTCTTCGCTGCGCTCAGAATGACGGCCTTACTACTTTCTACGAGTCGATCAAGCTTATTTAAGGCTCAATATTTTCTTCAACTTCCCACTGCTGAAGAGTCTTTCTGGTTCGATACCTTTTGACAAAATAAACGGTGACAAATAAAAGAAGGATAACCACCCAAAGATTAAATGAGTCAAGTAGCATAGAGGCGAGATTGAACTTATGGTGGACAAACCTTTCCCACTCTGCGGCAAACTCCTTCTCTGAACAGCCACACACCTCCAACAGCGCCTGACTGAACTCCTTCCCTGAGGCCATTTCCTGCACCAGCCTGGGGAGAACTTCTCCCCCACCCAATTCAAATAAATAGATCAGCGCCAGAAAACTCTCAGTATAAGCCAATTGCGCACGCGGAGAGGAGAAAAGAAGCATGTTATCAATCTGACCTAATGGTATGATCCGATGAAAAAACACCGCCTTGTTCATTGTGAAGTCTTGTCCCCATCTCCATTGTCTCGACTGCCACATCGCCACTCCTTCGTCAAACCAACGGGGAAGCCTGGCTCTTCCTGTCGCCTGGCCCAGCAGTATATGGGAAAGCTCGTGCACCACCAGTTCTTCTAAACCTACCTTTCCCTTGAAGGAAGGGCGCAACACAATGGTTTTCTTCTCCGGCAGGGCACATCCTATCCCCCAGTCTGGAATCCTGCCTTGGGTCAGAAATACAAACTCATCATCTGTTGGAGGCAAAAAGATACGCACCCTCAGGTCTTGCCGAAATCCGATGCTTCGGGCCACGCGGGAGAAGTTTGTCTCCACTATAGAACTCGCCCTTCTGGCCACAGTTGAGTCCCTGGGATAATGAAAGACCTCGGTGTGCTCTGTCTTCCAGACTTCCCAGCCAAAAGCGAAGTCTACCCCAATGAACAAGATAACCAAAAAGGAACTCACCTTGGTTCGGGAAAATCTCATAAATTCACTCCGTCGCTGTGTTCAGGATATAATAACAACCCAGGAAAGGTTTGGCAAGTATTTTCTGAGGAAGTCTCCGGACTCCAGAAGGTTTTCGACATAAAAATAAGACCAGCATTGACTTGCTGCGAATGCTGGCCTGGTAAGAGGTCAAGGTAAGCTGTGAGGGGCTAAGAATCCTCAGCAGTTCCCTGGGCAGCTTTTACCTCCTCGATTACCCCCCCTGCCACTACAGTCTCTTTGTCGTAAAAAACCACTGTCTGTCCGGGAGTTATAGCCTGTTGCGGTCTCTTGAATTTCACACAGACTTGTTTTTCATCCCAGGGAGTTACGATTGCCTCTGCCTCCCGATGCTGAGCCCTTATCTTCGCCTTTACCTCTATAGATTCTCTCGGCTGCTCTATGGCTAACCAATTAACCTGTCCAGCCAAAAATCCATCAGCGTAAACCTGATGTTTGGTACCCACAATGATGGCATTTTTTCCAGGATCTATGGCTATTACATAGAGAGGTCGGTTGGACGATATACCCAATCCTTTCCGCTGACCGATTGTATAAAATAGGAGGCCCTGGTGTTCTCCCAATACTCCTCCCTGTGTATCCAGGATAGGTCCCGGCATTGTTGTCTGCGGAATATAAGCCCGGAGAAAATCCCCGTAGTGATTGGAGGCGATGAAGCATATTTCCTGGCTTTCTGGTTTGTTGGAGACAGGCAATCTCAGATCTTCGGCTATTTTCCTCACCTGCTGCTTAGTGAGCTGTGCCAAAGGCAGCAGTATATTCCTTAACTGATCCTGAGTTAACATAGCCAAGAAATAAGACTGGTCTTTCTTCCGGTCAGATGCTTTTTGGAGCAGGTATCGCCCAGTGGTCTTCTGGTACTCTATCTTAGCATAGTGTCCTGTAGCTACAAAGTCCGCTCCCATTTGCTTGGTTCGTTCAAGGAAGGCACCGAATTTTATATATTTATTACATCTAACACAGGGGTTGGGAGTTCGTCCCTGGTTATACTCTCGGCAGAAATCGGCCACTACCTGTCGGTCGAATACCTCCCTTAAGTCGAATACATAGTGGGAAATTCCCAAGTTATCGGCCACCCTCTTGGCCTCTGTTTCCATCTCTGCCCAGACCTTGGAAAGCTCAGCTTTATCTCCACCCGGCCACAATCGCATAGTGGCTCCGGTCACCTCGTAGCCTTGTTCTTTGAGCAAAGCAGCAGCTACAGATGAATCCACCCCACCACTCATAGCTACTACTACCCTTCGTCTCATTTGTCCATCATCCCTCGAAATTGCCTCCTGAAAGTTTTCTCCCCCCTACCTGAACCAGTAAGAAGTCTATAAAACAGCGATAAGGAGCACCCCCAAGCCGCAAAAGAACAGCGCAGTAGCGATCTTAATTGCTGCAAAATGTTCTTTCATCACCACAGCGATTCGCTCTGAAGTTGTCCCAAAGTACGCCAGTAGAAAAATAGCCAACAGCGGAACGATGAACATCAAGTTATAGAGCGCTAAGTAACGAATTGCGCTGGCCTTCAATTCCGGCACTCCCACCACAAAACAGATGGTGGGAAGATATACCTGCCCTGTGCATCCGAATTCCAGAAAAGAGACCACCACCCCGGTAGCAAAAGCCGACAGTACAATCCTATTGCTGCGAGTTTTTTCTCTGATCGTCTCGTGGATCTTCCCTTTGAGAAAACCGGGCAACTGGAGCTTAACCTTGCTGTAATCACCTTTTTTGGCCATCCAAAAATCATATAGACTAAGCGCTGCTAATGTAAAGGCTAAGGCAGCAGCTAAAAGGTAAATAATGCGGCTAAGCAACGAGAAAATCCTCAAAGAGTGAATGAAACGAAACATGCCGATTCCAATCAGAAAATACACTATGAACACAGCGATGGTGAAAGCCACGGCGGTAAAGACTAAAGCCTTGCCCTTACGTCCAACAAGCGTGAGATAAGAGAGGAAAAATATGAGGGTAGCAAAGGCACAGGGGTTGATGCCGTCAATGAGCCCAGCGATAATCACAGTAGAAGGTCCTAACATTTTGAATCTTTGAATTATATCTCGTTCTGCCTTTGGCAATGCCCACTCTGCTTCAGCCCAGGGACATATTGTTCCGCTATCTTTCAATTCCTCTATTAACTTTCGGAGATTTCCATCGGTAAGTTCCTCTTTTGCCAAATGCACACCGCCGACAAAGACACTGGGCACCATCAGTCTTTCTTGCTCGGGAACATCAAACGAAATACAGAGAGCCTCATTCAGTTTCGCATTCTCCGTTAGGTCGGAGTTGAATTTCTTTATCCGCAAGTTCGGATAGTTGTGCTGAAAGCGGTTCAACATGTAGTTAACTCGATCACACTTTCTGCATCCAGGTGCATAAAAATAGGCGACATAGACATCTTTGTATTGCTCTTGTGCATCTTTGACGGGTATCCTCTCGGTCTTTCTAAAAGCTTTCCTCAGTGCCGCAGGAAAGTCACAGCCTCCTTTTGCAAGGTATTTCTCTATTAGACGACCGAGATTTTCGGTAATCTCCCTTTCCCCTCTCAGAACCTCTTTTCCCACAAAAGCCACCGGAATGGGACTCTCTAAGTAGGAAAACTGTTGCTCAAGGTACAGCAGCAGATCATAACTATCAGGGTTTTCAATAGAATAATAACGCACTTCCAGAACATCACCAAATTCTTGCTTTAGTTGGGGGATCAGTTCTTGTTCAACAGCCACACAGCTGTCACAACCCCCGGCAACAAAGATGGCGACGCAGACTACCGACTCAGGAGTAATCTCAAACCCTGGTTGCTTTTCTTCAGCTAAGACTATACCAGCTAATAATATAGACGCAAGGATCAGAAAATAGACCCGACTTCTCAACCTGACTTTTCCTTTCAGCGTTTTCATTTTACTACTGGGAGCAGAAAATAGATTGCCTGAATGCTGCGTTGAGAATTGTCATTGCGAGGAGTAAAACGACGAAGCAATCTCTTTATTTTCAGGAAGATTGAGATTGCTTCGCTATCGCTCGCAATGACTATTGAAAGCGTTATGAGTTGTAAACGATTATCTGCCCTCCGCAATAAGTCGATGTCTAAATTAGGGATAGTCGACCGGTCGCCATCACATCTTCTCAGGGGGAAGGAAGATTTCCTTGCAGGGCCTGATAAAAAGCATTCCAGAAAGGGTCTACTATGGGATGTTCCAGTCTTCTTTCCTCTCCTGCCTCTACTAAGATCATCCCCTTCTCAGCTTCTATCAACTGACCGGCTACCGAGGATTTAATCCCTTTTTCAGCCAGCGCACCCACTATTTCCTGAGCCTTATGCTCCCGACAGGAAATGATCAAAGTGCCCTCACTGATGGATGCGTAGGGGTCAATAGCAAAATAGTCACATATCTCTCTTACACAATCTTCCCTTACAATCTTCTCTTTCTCTATTCTCACTCCCAGACCGGCAGCCTGAGCCAGCTCATAGAGTCCACCCCAGATCCCGCATTCGGTGGCGTCGTGCATAGCGCTCACCCCATTCTCCCTTATTCCTATGTTCACCGCCGTCATCGCATCTTCCACCACCGACATCTGGTAGAACACTTGCTGGGCTCGTTGAGCAAATCCCTTTCCGAACTGTTTCTCAATAAGCTGGGTGAACATTGTGGCAAATATGCCGGTGGCCTCGATGGCCGGTCCTTTGGTAATAATTATCCTATCCCCTACCCTGGCCATCTTAGGGGTAACATATTCGTCTTTTTCTCCAATGCCAATCACCGTCGCCCCTCCTACCATAGGATAGTGACAGTTCTCGTATCTGGCAGTGTGACCAGCGATGATGGAAATCCCCAGCCTCTGACATTCCTGATGGATAGTCTCCCAGACAATCTCCAACTGCTCCTTGGTTATCTCCATAGGGAGATTTAGATCTATGGAGAGAAACTTAGGCTTCAGTCCAGAGGTAACTGAATCCGAGACCAAGATGTGAAGGGCAAACCAGGCTGACCTCTCCCAGCCGTATTCCGGGACGATAAACACCGGATCGCAAGTGATCGACACCGCTTTATCCCCAATCTCCACTATTCCCACATCTACTCCGTGCTGAGGCCCGACCAATATTTTTTTACTTTCGACTCCCAACCGGGGAAATATGAGTTCGTTAAATATCTCAGGTGAAATCTTGCCGATGTCGGGTAATTGAGCCAAGTTCTCCCTCCTTTTTTTTCGTTATGTCCCTTGACTATTTAGTGTCTGTCCGGGAAGTATCTATCTTCGTCTTTTAGTGTCATTGCGAGCGACTGCAAGGAGCGAAGCAATCTCTTTAATATCAGGGGATTGCTTCGTCGCGGAGCCTGTGCTGAGCGATAGCGAAGTGCTCCTCGCAATGACAAAACAAGCTCCCCATCTGTGCTTTTTAGCGATTCACAAGGATATAACCACGAATTTACACGAATGTTCACGAATACCATCGAACTATCTGTATAAATTGGTGTTAATTCGTGTCTATTCGTGGTTGGAAAAGCGGGAATGATAAAAACCATGGGTATTTCCAGACACTCTTTAGTATCAGACGGCTTCAACCTGCTGAATCTCGGGAATCTGCTGCTTGAGAATCCGCTCGATTCCCATCTTCAGGGTCATCTGACTCATAGGACACCCTGCACATCCCCCGGTCAATCGTACCTTTACTATCCCGTCTTCGCTTACTTCCATCAGCTCCACTCCGCCGCCGTGAGCTGCCAGAGACGAATTTACGCTTTCTAAAACCTCTTTCACCTTTTCATGCATTTTAAGTCACCTTTCTATTTGCAGATTAACGCTTGGTTTATATGTCCTTAGTAAAATATTTATCGTCGCATAATTTTTCAATATAGTATATCTGACCAGGGATGTCAAAGCTTTTTCGCAGCAGTGACTAATGAATCCCCTCTATCACTTATTGCCACTACAACCCCATTCTTAGACATAACTCAGCATTCCCTCCAATGACCTTCGGGAATGTTCCATAATATCTTCGGATAACTCCACTTTGTAACGTTCCTCTTTTAGGGCAAGATATACATCATTTAGAGTAGTTAGCTTCATGTTTCGGCCGCCTCCCTCGCCAGTCCCAGGGAATCTCCCAGGAAATCTGCGATAGCTTGAATCTCTGGTCTCTGGTAATTGTGAACCAGGATGATGGCCTTTTTCTCTTCCTTCAGTCTGCTAATCTCCTCTACTATGTCTACTTCCATCTTCCTCCCAAAGCCTTTCTACTGGTCGGCTACCATATTTGTCATCCTTGGGCGTTCCTGTTCTTCTTGTTAAGATAATCCTCGATTGCTGATTTGAGCGCATCTTCAGCCAAAATCGAGCAATGCATCTTCACCGGTGGAAGTCCGCCTAAAGCTTCAGCCACTGCCCTGTTGGAAATTTTTAGAGCCTCTTCTACTGTCTTTCCCTTGACTATCTCAGTAACCATAGAACTGGTGGCAATAGCGGCTCCACAACCGAAAGTCTTAAACTTAGCGTCAACAATAATATCATCCTTTACTTTAATATACAACTCCATAATATCTCCACATATAGGATTGCCCACATACCCGATCCCACTGGGATTCTCCATCTCTCCGACATTCCTGGGATTCTTGAAGTGCTCCATAACCTTCTCACTATATAATGCCCACACATCACGCATCTTTGTTCTCCTTCTTGTACAGCGGAGACATAGAACGAAGTTTTCTCACAATCTTTGGTAATATCTCCAAAACATAATCGATGTCCTCTTCTGTAGTAAATCTGCCCAGAGTGAATCGCAAAGACCCATGGGCTATCTCGGGAGACAGACCTAAGGCCAACAGCGTATGCGAAGGTTCAAGGGTGGATGAACTACAGGCAGACCCTGTAGAACAGGCAATACCTTCCAAATCTAAATTGAGCAGCACTGATTCCCCCTCCACAAATTCAATAGAAATATTAACATTATTAGGAAGTCTTTCAGTGGGATGGCCATTTAATCTGGTGTGGTCTATCTTCTCCAATATGCCCTTTATTAACTTATCCCTCAGCGAAGTCAACCTTTTCGCCTCCTCATCCATCTTTTTCTCGACCAATTCAACCGCTTTACCAAAACCTACA
>DAOVPH010000071.1 GCA_030629295.1 Candidatus Latescibacterota bacterium
ACGGTCCCAAATCCTGCTGCTGGGGTATCTTTGGAGCTTTTTGGGAGTAGATTGCACTTTTTATTAGGTTAGTGTTTTCTTCGATGGATTTAAGAAGCGGAAAGGGCCATCTCTCAGCATTTCCGCTTCTTCTTTAATTTCAACAACCTATCAAAATGAAACTCTCGAGATTCACAGTTTCTGTTCCCCACTATCCTACCCCTAAGGAGACTCTGTTCTTCAATGCCCTAACCCAATCCTTAGTGGTGGTTGAAGAAGGTCTGCAGAAAGTCCTTGAAAGGCTTCCTTTGGCAGAAGATATCGACCAAAAGACCTCTGAATATCTGAGAGCCCTGGAAGAATGTGGCACTGTGGTGGGCGATGAGGTCGACGAGGACAAGGTTCTGCGACACTGGTTCGATCAGCTTAAGTACGATACCAGCACCCTTGAAGTGGTTGTTCTAACCACTTACGACTGTAATTTCCGCTGCTCTTACTGCGTGGAAGAAGGGGTTAAGGGGAAGATTTATATGACCCCAGAGGTTTGTCGCCAAACTGTTGAATGGCTGGAGGGCAGACTGGAGGAGATGAACCCCAAAAGACTGAGGGTGAACTTTTACGGCGGCGAACCCTTGCTCAATACTCCGGCTATTAAAACTATTAGCAAGCACTTGAGTACGATCACCGAGAATAGAGGGATCGTCTTCGAGTCCTCCATTATCACCAACGGTGCCCTCCTCAAGAGGGAACTGGTTAAGGAGCTGGTGGGGTACGGTCTCAAGGGGGTGAAGGTGACCTTAGACGGGGACAGGGAGGCCCACAACCGGAAAAGACCCTTTAGGGGCGGTCGTGGGTCTTTCGATATTATCCTGCGAAATATCTGTGAGGTGGCAGATACAGTCAAGGTCAACATCGGCGGAAACTTTGACCAAGAAAATATAGAAAGCATCCCCAGGCTGTTAGATCATCTCAAAGACCAGCATTTGGAAGAAAAGCTTGGAATTGTTGAATTTAAACCGATTATGGGCAGATTAGATGACCTAAGGTCTCCCGGCGGACAGAATCGCCTTTGCCAATCATTCTCTGAAGGGGGTCTGGCCGAAGAATACCTCTGGCTGAAGAAAGAGACTGTGAAGAAAGGCTTCAATACCCCTACCGGGCTGGGGATCAGTCTGTGCAATCTGACGGGCAATAACTATTCAGCGGTCATCGATCCTGAGGGCAAGATTTACAAGTGTCCGGCCCTGGTGGGATACGATGAGTTTGTAGTAGGCGATATCTCCCAGGATGAGCTCAACTATCGCCACACCGAGTTTATGACTATGGATGTCTGGGAGAAGTGCCAGGATTGCCCCTATGTCCCTATTTGCGCCGGCGGGTGCCGGTTCTTGGCCTACCTGCAGACCGGAAGGTTCGACGAGATCGCCTGTGAGAAACGATTCTTCGAACAGGTGGGAGCTGAACTGTTAAAGCTCGACTACGAGAAGGAAAGCGAATAGAGGGGGGAGAGGGGATGATATGAACTTAAAGAACACAAATATCTTGGTGGTGGACGATGAGAGGGATGCGGCTCTATTCATTGCTAAGGCCTTAAAAAGGAGGGGCGCCAGTGTGGAGACAGCGTTTTCGGGTACGGAGGCTCTGGGGAAGCTGGAGCAAAACCAGCCCGACATCTGCTTCATCGACATGCGGATGCCCGATATGGATGGATTAGAGCTCCTTAAGAGACTGAAAGGGAGGTATCCTTCTACCGAGGTGGTTGTATTCACTGCTTATGCCAGCATCGACACAGCAGTAGAGGCTATGCGCAGAGGTGCCTTTGATTATATCTCCAAACCTGTGGAACCCGACGAGCTTTTCTCCTGCTTGGAAAAGATTCAGACTATCCAAAAATTGAATCGCGAGAACCGACTGCTTAGCCAGCAACTAAACGAGCAGCGCGGCTATATGAAGATAGTCGGCGAACATCCCTCTATAAGGGAGGCGAAGCAGATCACGAGAACCGTTGCCCCAACTAACTCTACTGTTCTGATCTTGGGAGAAAGTGGAACAGGAAAAGAACTGGCAGCATATGCTCTCCACTACCAGAGTCTGCGGAAGGACAGACCCTTTGTTAAAGTGAGCTGTGGGGTACTTTCGGACGAACTTTTGGGAAGTGAACTATTCGGCCACGAGAAAGGGGCATTCACCGGAGCAATCCAGCGGCACAGGGGGAGATTCGAATTGGCCGACGGCGGCACTCTCTTCTTAGATGAGATCGGTGATGCCAGCCCCGCCATCCAGAAGAAACTCCTCAGGGTGATCGATAAACAGGAGTTCGAGCGGGTGGGGGGAACCCAGACTATCAGATGCGATGTAAGACTGATCTTCGTCACCAATAAGGATTTAGAAGAAGAGGTGAGAAAGGGCACCTTCCGGGAGGACCTTTACTTCAGGTTGAAGGTTGTTCCTATCAAATTGCCCCCCTTGAGGGAGAAAAGCTCCGACATCCCTCTTCTGGTCAACCATTTTATCGAAAAGTACAGCCGGGAGACCAACAAAAAGGTGACAGGTATCTCTGATGAAGCCTTGGATCTTCTCTGCAGCTATTCCTGGCCGGGAAATGTACGGGAGTTGGAGAATACTATAGAACGGGCGATAGTTATGATAAAAGGCCAGATCATTGACATCCCGGATCTGCCGGACGATATCGTCCTGGATTTGAACTTGCAGGTTGTCAACCAACAGTTCTCGCTGGTGAAGGCCAAGGAAAACTTCGAAAAAAGGTATATAGAGAATGCCCTCAGAAAAGACCGGGGGAACGTCAGCAAGGTGGCTCAGAGGATTGGACTGGCCCGGAAGAACCTCTATCAGAAGCTCGTCAAATACGGAATCGAACTGGAGCAGTATAAAAAACAGGAAATATGAGAGCGCAAAACAAATTAAGCACTGATTTAGATAGATTTAAACAGGCTTTATATTAGTCCAATTTTTTTACCACAAAGGACACGAAGTTCACGAAGTTTTAAAGAACTAAACGTTTTATTCCATCTCTTCGTGTCCTTCGTGAACTTCGTGGTTTATTATTTTTTTAGGGCTAGCAGCGGCATAAGAAGAGTGATAAATCGATACCTCAGGATGCTCAACAGAAAGAGCAAGCACAGCAGGGAGGCTAAAGAGCGGGTTCTCGATTTCCCATCTCCCATTTCCAATCCCATTTTCCATTTCCTAAAAGGTCTTACCCACTCTCTCTTCGGTAAGCTTCTGTTAGTTACGGTCTTGGGGATCCTGGTCCCGCTTTTGGGGTTGGGTATATTTTTAACCAGAACCGGGGAGGAAGCAGTTAAAGCCACTGTGCTCCAGAATCACCGACAGATTGCCCGAGGGGCAGCCGGAAAGATCGAGGCCTTCCTCCGAGAACCACTGAGTGTTCTGGAGACCACTGCAGAGATGATGGTCAGTTTGGGGGGCAGCACCTGGCAGAGACAGGCTGCCTTAGTGGCTCTGTCCCTGGAACGGCCGATATTCAAAGAAATCTCTCTGGTGGATACAGCCGGGAAAGAGATCCTGACCAGTGATCCGGCCCAATCCCTCAGGGATCGCTCTGAAGACCGGGCCTTTATTGAGGGGATGAAAGCGAAGGCCTACCTTTCCGGGATGTATCTGCTCAAAGGGAGACTACCGACTATGACCATATCCGTCCCGGTGAAGGATGTTGGGACAATTCAGGGTGTCTTGATCGCCCAGCTTGACACCAGGGGCATCTGGGCCCTGGTCGATGGGATAAAGATTGGCAAGACGGGTAATGTCTCCGTATTCTCCCGTAGAGGACTCTGGGTGGCCCATCCGGACAAAGGCGAGATGGTCAAGGAAAAGGCCCAACAGGCTAAATCCATACGAAAGATCATACCGAAAAGACTTGAAATCAGGGAACCCGTCGCCAAGCAGATCAATGGTAATATCTGTGCCGCCGCCCCGGTTCCAGGGTCAGATTGGGTGGTGCTGACTGTACAGAGCAAACAGGAGGCGTTGGATATGGCCCGGAAGATGAAGGATCAGCACAGGCTCTTCTTGTTCCTGGGATTTATCCTGTCAATTTTGATTGGCTGGGGCACAGCCTACTCTGTTTCCAGGCCGATTAAGACACTATCCAATGCCACTAAGAGAATATCCCAGGGAGAGTCCCATGAATCGCTCCCGGTAGGCAGGCAGGATGAGATCGGTGAGCTAACCCTCTCGTTCAACCGTATGGTAGGTTCGTTAGAACAGACCTTATCCCGGCTTAGGGCCACCAGAGACTTCAGTGATAAGATTGTTGAAAACATCCCGGCTGGGCTGCTTGTCCTGGACAAGGAGATGAAGGTTCAGCGGACAAATCAGGCCATGGTGATGATTATAGGAGCTAAACGCGCTGAAGATCTGATTGGCAGGGCCATCACTGAGATTTTGGGTTCGCAAAAGAAGCTGGTGACTTTAATCGGGAAAGGTCTGAAGGGGCAGCTATTTCGGGCCCGGGAGAGGAGAGTGAAGACTTTAGACGGCCGGGAGATAGAGGCGGTTGTCACCGGGGCGCCCTTTTTCGGCCCGGGCGGCGAGATTGAAAGCATTCTACTTTTGGTCCAGGATGTTACTGAGCAAAGGAAGCTGGAGCACGAACTGGTGCAGTCCGAGAAGCTGGCCAGTGTGGGACTGATGTCAGCGGGGATCTCCCATGAACTTAAAAATCCCTTGAACAGCATTCGCTGGGCTATCTCTGAGATCGAAGAGAACCTGAAAGAGAAAAACCTTGAGGGGATCGAGCAGTGTACCAGGAGTATTAACACTGCCATTAAACGTTGCAGTACGTTAATCAACAATCTGCTGGACTTCACTCGCCCATCGCCGAAGAGAAAAGAGAAGGTTGATATAAACGCCCTGCTGGACAGCGTACTGTCGCTCTCGGAAGAACAGATCCATGAGAACAAGATTGAGGTCAAGCGAAACTATAGGTCAATTCCAAAGGTAGAGGTCAATTTGGATCTAATGAAGCAGGTGTTTCTAAATCTGGTGACAAACGCCATCCAGGCGATGCCGGAGGGAGGGGTTCTGGATCTTGCCACTGGACAGGATCGGCCGGACAGGCTCTGGGCCAGGATCTCTGACACCGGCCAGGGCATTCCCGAAAAGGATTTAGGGAACATCTTCACCCCCTTCTTCAGGCTCAAGGAGGGAGGCACTGGTCTGGGCTTATGGGTGGTTTATTCCAGCATCCAGAGATATGGAGGGGATATCCGGGTGGAGAGCAAGGAAGGGGAGGGTTCGACCTTCATGGTGGAGCTACCGGTCGGTTGAAGGGATAATATTGTGTAACCTTATAGTTACATTAGCTAAGAAAAGGTATTATTGCCACTTAGACGAAACAGGCGGATTTTATGTGACTTGACGGTCATAAATCAGGCGAGTGAAAGCGGGCTATAGCTGCGCTGTATTGTATACCAAATTCAATTCCATAGGACTATAATTTACTGCCATTTGGGGGATTTACAGGCAGTTTTTTTTATATCTGGTATGGAAGTTGCAATTTTAATTTAGTTAATTATAATGGCACAACCTATTAATGTTGAAGATCACCAGTCAGCAATAGAATAGGTGCAATAAACAAAAATTCTGGAACACTGACAAGGCAGTGTCGAAATCAGCATTAGTATCAGTTTATGTGGAAATTCTATCCCTATTGGGATAACTTCTCCGTGTCGCAGGTGCTGAGGCTAAGGCACGGTTTTTGCTCTTTATGTTAATTGATTGATTCGTAAAAAGTAGCAAAACTGTCATTCTGAACCCTTCGCTTCTTGTCATTCTGAGCACTTCACTATCGTTCAGCACAGGCTCCGCGAAGAATCTCATTCCGCTCAGGGCAAGCTCCGTGAAGAATCTGATTTGTTGCTGAGTTGCAGTAACTTATGAGATGCTTCGACAAGCTCAGACAAAAAGGGACTTTTTACGAAAGAAACAATCTTAATTGAATCGCGAAATCCTCAAGACCGTTCAAAAAGGGGCAGAAAAGAAGGGCTAAAAATGTCTGGGAAAAAAACCAGTATCTTGGTCGCAGACGATGAACCTGAGGCCTTAGGTATTCTGAAAGGGTTATTAGAAACCGAAGGATATGATGTTGATATTGCCTCTGATGGGATTGAGGCTTTGGAAAAGTTCAAGGCCAAAGAGAGCGATATTCTTCTCACCGATCTAAAGATGCCAGGCTTGGATGGCATAAAGCTTTCCAGAAAAGTAAAGAAGCTGAATCCCAGAACCGAGATCATATTAATTACAGCTTATTCATCGTTAGAATCAGCAATAAGCGCAATGCGAGACGGGATATCCGATTATATCTCAAAGCCGATTAATATCCCTCACGTTTTAGATAGCATAAAACGGGTTTTAAAGAAACGGGACCTGTCCACCAGGAAAGATAAACTGGTAGAGGAACTCTCGAGTGTTAGCCGTGAACTGGAAGAACACGCCGCACTGGCAGAGCAGAAGAGCATCCAGTATCAGAAGCTGTATCAAGGGATTATATCCAGTATTCCATCCTCGATTCTGTTGATTGACAGAAATCTCAGAGTAGTGTCTGCTAACCGCAATTTTCTTGAAAAGTCCAAGAAGAGCGAGTCGGTTATCCTGGGCAAAACAATTGATGAGATATTCCCTTCTGTGCTTCTCTATTACACCCAGTTGGGACAAAAGGCGCGGGGGGTGTTTGAGACCGGGCAGTCCGTCGAGGGTGGAGAGATGACTTATAGGGCTCCCGGACTTCCCGCCAGGGTCTATTTCTATGGATTGGCTCCTATAAAGGGGGAAAATGGCTCTGTAGAGAATGTGATGCTGTTAATGGATGATATCACGGAGAGGATACGTCTGAGCGAGGAGATCAGGCGAGCCGAACGACATTTGGCGAGTGTTGTTGAGAGCGCCAGCGACATAGTTGTTTCCATGGGTGCGAAGGGGAACATAACCACCTGGAACAAGGCAGGAGAGACGCTTTTGGGATTCAAGTCGAAGGAGGTGGTGGGAAAGCAGATAGCTACTCTCTGTGCAGGAGAGGCCCAAGGAGATATGAAATCTACAATTAGGAAATTGGTGCGAGGAAAGAGCATCCAAAATGCTGAGATAAACCTGATGACAAAGAGCGGGAATCGGCTCCTCATCTCCTGGTCTTGTTCTCCGATGCGGGAT
This sequence comes from Candidatus Latescibacterota bacterium, assembly GCA_030629295.1. GTDB lineage: Bacteria > Latescibacterota > MVCY01 > MVCY01 > MVCY01 > MVCY01. Next base: position 7,168 of record DAOVPH010000071.1, read on the forward strand.
GATACTGGGAAGATCGTTGGGATTGTGGGTGTTGGCAGGGACCTCAGCGAGAGGAGGCTTCTTGAGGCACAGTTGATCCAATCCGCCAAGATGGCCTCTCTTGGTGTGATGGCTGGGGGGATCGCCCATGAGATCCGTAACCCCTTAGCCATATGCTCATCGGCTGCCCAGCTTCTGCTGGAAGACTCCGAAGACAAAGAAATGAGAACAGAATGCGCTGACAAAATCTACTCGAACATTCACCGTGCTTCCCAGGTCATAGAGAACCTCCTCAAGTTCGCCCGAGCATCCGGAGAAGACTTGTGTCCTGTTGGGGTGAACGAGGCTCTGAAGGAGACACTATCGTTAATAGAGCATCAGATTAGGCTGCAGCAGATAGAGTTGAACACCAAGTTTGCGAAGAACCTGCCAGCATTGACTGGCAACAAGAATCTACTTCAACAGGTCTTTCTGAACATGATTCTCAACGCCTACAACGCTATGCCTCAGGGAGGCAAGCTAACGATTTCTACCAGGTTGAATCCTGATGATCAGATAGAGATCCGGTTTGTGGACACCGGCTGTGGCATACCCAAGGAGAACTTGCAGAAAATCTTCGACCCGTTTTTCACAACTATGCCTGTAGGTAAGGGAACCGGCCTTGGCCTTTGGGTGAGCTACGGGATCGTCGAACAGCACGGTGGCTCCATACATGTCGAAAGTAAGGTAGACGTTGGAACCACCTTCACTGTCAAGTTGCCTTTAACAAGAGAGTAAGCAGTGAGGAGTAGACAGTAAGCAGTAAGGAGTAAGGAGTAAGGAGCTTGTCGCCTACTGCCTACTGTTCACTGCTTACTGTCTCTACGGGAGAACTGATGGCTGACGCACCTCATATCTTGGTGGTGGATGATGAACCTGATATGTGCTGGGCATTGGAGAACATCCTTAAACGGGAAGGTTATC
>DAOVPH010000047.1 GCA_030629295.1 Candidatus Latescibacterota bacterium
CCCCAATTCTCTGTTCAGGGTCTTTCATCGCTGACCGCCTCCAATGGCTTAATTAGTGAGTAGCGAATGGTGATTAGTGAGCAGCGAAATGCAGTTAGATCTGTCTGCGAAAAAGCAGTCGAATCTACTGCCTCTGTTGGTAACTCTGAATAAACCTTTCTATGGATCTGTCGTAGGTCCTCTCCACCTCAGGAGGGAAGAGACAGGCAGGCAGCTCTCCGAGTTGCCAGTGATATTTTATGCATTCGCAACAGATGCCCTTTTTCGAGCAGGGTTCGTAGGTACAAGGACACTGCTCTTTGTTTTTTTCCAGATTCACGCATTCTTTCATGCCGTTTCTCCTTATTTTTTAAGTTGGTTCTGTTTGTTGATTTCTGGTAACGGGGTGATACTCAACAAGTTCTAAGCTACTGTAGAATGCAAACTATTTGCTGTTCCCAGTAGTATCTACGGGACTCTTTGTTTTTTGCGCCTCTTCCGCGGTTTCTGTAGTTGAAGTCCATTGAAGTCAGAAATTCAACAAGATGGAGTCCACTGCTGGAACAACCCCAAGGCACTGGTGAAAAAATCCTTGCCACTTAGGTGGAAATTCACTAAATTTCTGTTTCCAGCAGCCCGCGCTAAGAACTCAATAGTCCCGAAAATTTCAAAAAAAGCATCCACAGGAGGAAAGAGATAGTTGCTAAAAGCAGAGATAATGCCCTCTATATCTAAAATCTTAGTTATTCAAACTGCTTTCATCGGGGATTTGGTGTTGACCACCCCTCTGATTCGAGCAATCAGAAGGGGTTTCCCCTATGCCCGTATCTCTGTGCTGGCAATCCCCGAAACGGCGGACCTGCTTGTTGGTAACCCTCACATTGACAATGTAATCCTCTACGACAAGCGGGGGAAAGAGAAGACCATACGAGCTTTTTTGAAATTAGTTAACGGGTTACGAAAGGAGCACTTTGACCTGGCGATTGTGCCTCATCGTTCATTCCGCAGTGCCCTTCTGGCTGCCTTAAGTGGAATTTCTCAGAGGATAGGCTTCAACACCAGTATTGGGGCTTTTCTGTTCACCCACAGGGTTTTCTACCGAAAAGACGCCCATGAGATTGAGCGCAACCTTGACTTACTGAATCGTTTCGAAATCTGCCTTCAGGACAAAAGCCCGGAGATTTTCCCCAGTTCCCAGGACCGAGAAGGAGTGACAGAGTTTCTACGGGAAAACGGGATTCAGACCTCGCACGATTTGGTGGCCATCGCCCCTGGATCAGTATGGCCCACCAAATGTTGGCCTCCAGAGAGGTTCGCTGAAGTGGCCAGGCTTTTATTTGAACAGTTCGGAGTAGAAGTTGTTCTGATAGGTGGGGAGACAGACCGGCAACTCTGTCAGCAGATAGCGAAGGCGTTACCTAGTGGGGCCAGTGCAGTAGCTGCCGGCCAGATGTCTCTCCGCCAGTCGGCCGCTCTGCTGGAAAGATGTACACTTCTTTTGTCCAATGACAGCGCCCCGGTACACCTATCAGTAGCCATGAAGACCCCAGTGGTAGCTATCTTCGGGCCAACTGTTCCTGCCTTTGGATTTGCCCCCTGGGGAGAAAACAACATTGTTGTTCAAAAGCAACTGGAGTGCCGTCCCTGTGGAGTCCACGGCAGCAAAAGATGTCCTCGCGGCCATTTTCAGTGTATGAAAGGAATTTCCCCGGAACAGGTGTTTAGGGAAATATGCAGAATACTTCAACCCAGATTTGGAAAACACTGAACGACACCGAAATAAAAAACGAGAAGTGGATCGGTACAGAGAAAGTCTCGCCAATCACTACACCGTGGATTTGGTGCTGATCTTTGCATCCGGTTTTCTCAGATAGAAAGGTTCAACAGAAAATAGTTCCGCTGTTTCTCCGTTTTGAAGTGCTGAGAGGCCCAACTTGGCCACTGCGGCAGCATCGGGGTAGTTTAAGTCAGAGGGGGCAAAATAGGCCTTTTCTCCCAATGATTTCAGGATACTATCCCTGTAGACAATTGCCCCCTTGCCAGAAAATACGGTTGGTTGAGAGATTTTTCTCAGCAGAAGCTCGGGAGAGATTGCCTCTGGAGGGCAGAGCCTGCTGATTTCTCCATCTGCAGTTTGGTAGATGGAGGCGTAGACCTCTCCCTTTCTGGCGTCAAGCATAGGACAGACCTGATATTTGCAGAAAATCAGTCGGGAGGCTAAAGCGTCCAAAGTGGGAACGGTCACCAACGGCAATCCCGTGGCATAACAAAGCCCTTTTGCAGTGCTCAGCCCGATTCTAAGTCCAGTGAAAGACCCCGGGCCGATGGAGACTGCCACCCCGTCTAACTCCTGGAGAGAAAGGGAAGCGTCGGCTAAAATCTGTTCGATGGCAACCATCAAATGCTCAGAATGGGCCGATTCGATATTCCAAAGGTAAGAGGCCACCACATCCAGTTGGTTAACAACGGCTACGCTCCCCACCATTGTTGCTGTTTCAATTCCCAATAGTTTCATTGACTTAAGTTGAGCTATAATAAGATGATTTCATTGCATAAAGTCACGTCCATAAAGGGCTACCCTGCACTGCATAGTGTTGGAATATACAGCCTTTTTCGCTGTTTGTCAACAAAAAGTGGGCGAAGGATTAAACCATTTTCAGCTTTTACTGTCTAATCAAGAAAACCGTAAAGGAAAAAATGGAGAATGCCCCGGATATCTCCCTGGTGCGAAGGTTTAAGCATGGCGATCAGACAGTTACATGATTTACTTAAGAGTACAAAGTCTTCAAGCAAGGAGATTCGGTGGGCCCAAAAATAGATAGACTCGCTTCAGAAAAAGAGGGGAGAATAATTCAACCCTCGCTTGTTTCAGGTAAAAAGGCTGAACTCGGAACAGGAGTTCAGCCTTTTTTGAATCTGAGAGGATATTTCAGTATCTTAAAGAAAATACCTTGACTTTATCAGGAAAATATTTTATTATAGAACATCAATCAGGAGGGTAATGTATGGAAGAGACGTTGATTCACACAGAACTGCCGGGCATAAAGCTGTTCAAGCAAGGCAAAGTGAGAGATCTCTATGAACTGGAGGATAAGCTGCTAATCATAGCTACAGATAGAATCTCTGCCTTCGACTGTATTATGCCCAACGGTATCCCTGGAAAAGGGAGAATACTAACCCAGATGTCCCTATTTTGGTTCGACTTTGTGAACAAGATTGTGGAAAATCACCTTATCTCCGCCGATGTGGACCAGTTTCCCCAGAAAATTCAGAAATTTAGGGACATCTTGGAAAGCAGGTCTATGTTAGTAAAGAAGGCCGAGCAAATTGGTGTGGAATGTGTGGTCAGAGGTTATCTTTCTGGTTCTGGGTGGCGTGAATACCGCAGCAGTGGAAGTATCTGTGGCATTAAGCTTCCCCAGGGGCTTACAGAATCAGATGAACTCCTCGAGCCGATCTTCACTCCGGCTACAAAGGCTGCCTCTGGGCATGACCAGAATATTTCCTTTGCTGAAGTAATAAACTTGCTGGGTGAGGAAAGGGCGACTATCTTGAAGGATCTTAGCATCCAAATTTACTCAAAGGCATCCGAATATGCTGAGTCTAAAGGCATAATTATCGCCGACACCAAATTTGAATTCGGCGTTTGCTCGGGGAAAATCATTCTGATAGACGAAATTCTCTCGCCGGACTCTTCCAGGTTTTGGCCCCGGGAAAGATATCAGCCAGGCTGTCCCCAGGAGAGTTTTGATAAGCAATTTGTGAGAGATTACCTGGAGAGTTTGGGTTGGAATAAGAAACCACCGGCACCTACACTACCCGCAGAGGTAGTTCAGAAAACTCTGGCTAAGTATGAAGAGGCCTATAATCGGCTGGTGGCAGGGTAGATATGAGTTATTTCATTTCTTTCTGGAAAGGAGTTTGAGGTGGCAAAGATCGGGCGAGCTTTGATAAGTGTCTCTGACAAAACTGGGATTGTGGAGTTTGCCAGGGGCTTAAATCGACTGGGAGTTGAGATTATCTCCACAGGGGGAACAGGGAGGGTGCTCCAAGAGGCTGGCATCCCGGTCAGGCCTATCTCAGAACTGACCGGCTTCCCTGAGATGATGGACGGCAGGGTGAAGACTCTCCATCCCAAGGTTCACGGGGGACTGTTGGCGCTCAGAGATAATCCTCAGCATATGAAAGATGTAGAAGAAAATGCCATTGAGCTCATTGATCTGGTGGTAGTCAATCTTTATCCCTTTGAGGCTACAATAGCCAAATCGGATTGCACCTTAGAAGAGGCTATAGAGAACATCGATATCGGTGGTCCTACTATGCTGAGAAGCGCAGCCAAAAACTATCGCTATGTAGGGGTAGTGGTTGACCCTGCTGATTACAATCTGGTGCTTCAAGAACTGGAGACCAGCGGAGGACTTTCTGCTCAAACCAGGGATAGACTCTGCGCCAAGACTTTTCGGACCACGGCTGACTACGATGCTGCCATCGACAGGTATCTGAGCGAAAAATTAGCGGAGGAGAAGATCCTCCGGCTGAAGTACACCAAGGGTGAGGTGTTAAGATATGGCGAGAACTGGCACCAGAGGGCGACCTTCTATCGGAACGAAAAGGTTACCGAACCCTGTGCTGGCAATGTTGAACAACTGCACGGTAAACAGATGTCCTACAACAATTATGTAGATGCAGATGGGGCTCTTGAGGCAATTAAAGAGCTGGGAAATACCATAGGAGTGGCGGTGGTTAAGCACACTAATCCCTGTGGCTATGCCACTGGAGAGACACTCAGGGAAGCCTTAGAGGCTGCCTGGCAAGGTGATCCAGTGAGCGCCTTTGGATCCATTGTCGCCTGCACTGTGCCGGTAGACTTGGCTACAGCCGAGTTTCTGGAAAACAAGTTTGTGGAGATACTGGTCGCTCCTGGTTACGAGAAAGAGGCCCTATCCTTCTTGAAAAACAAAAGCAAAAATCTAAGAATCTTACAAATACCACCAATAAGTTCCGGCCAACCAGGGAAATACACCTATCGCCATATTATTGGAGGGATGTTAGAACAAGAGAGAGATACCTCACTCTATCAAGAGTGGAAGGTGGCGACCCATAGCGGATTTCCGGAGGAGAGGAAGCTTTTGGCAGAATTTGCCTGGAAGGCAGTTAAACACACTAAATCCAATGCCATTGTCCTAGCACGTGAGTACAGACCCAGGCAATTTCAGGTAATCGGCATGGGGGCAGGACAGCCCAATCGAATTGACTCTCTGCAAAAACTGGCAATCACAAAGGCCCACGAAAATCTTAAGGAGATCTGTGGCGAAAGGAATATAGAACGAGAGATGTCTGAGGTAGTAATGGCTTCAGATGCTTTTTTCCCCTTTGATGATATCATTCTGGTAGCTGCAGAGAACGGCATACGCTATATCGTGCAACCCGGTGGTTCCCTTCGAGACGATCAGGTTATTGCCACTGCCAATCGCGTGGAAATATCTATGGTGTTTACGGGGATGAGACATTTTCTCCACTAAAGGATTATAGTTCTTCAGCCACTAAGACACAAAGTCACAAAGGAAATAATGAAGCAAAAAAGGGTTATTTAGTCTTGGTGGCTTAATGTCTTTGTGGCTCAACTGGTAGTTTAAATTCATAGATGATTGATTCGCAAAAGTCCTTTTTTGTCATGCTGAGCTTGTCGAAGCATCTGATAAGCTACTGTAATTCATCAATACATCAGATTCCTCACTTCATTCGGAATGACAACTTTGCTACTTTTTACGAGGCAATCATAGATAGATTAGTGAGGTAGTTATGGGACTGAGATTTTTGGGAATTATGTCCAATGAGATCGGCGTAGATCTGGGGACGGCAAACACTCTGGTATACGTGAAGGGTAGGGGGATTGTACTCAACGAGCCTTCCAGTGTGGCCTTAGAGACCTCTACAGGACGGGTATTGGCGGTGGGGGCAGAGGCCAGAGAGATGGAGGGGCGAACACCTGGGGAGATTGAAACTATCCGCCCCATAAAAGACGGGGTGATCGCCAATTTTGAAGTGACAGAGGAGATGCTCCGTTTCTTCATTAAGAAGGTGCTGAAAGGCAGATTTATGGTACGGCCACGGATTATAATCGGAGTACCTTCAGGGATCACCGAAGTGGAGAAGAGGGCGGTGAAAGATTCGGCTGAACGCGCTGGGGCAAGCGAGATTCATCTTATTGCCGAACCAATGGCAGCGGCTATCGGGGTAGGACTACCCATAGAAGAACCCATTGGTTCAATGGTACTGGACATAGGAGGAGGAACATCAGAGATCGCTGTGATCGCCCTCTCTGGAGTTGTCACCCTCACCTCTATCCGAGTGGCCGGCGATGAGATGGACCAGGCGATCGGCCAGTACTTAAAGAAGGATCATAATCTGCTGATCGGAGAGAGAACAGCAGAAAAGCTGAAATGCCAAATAGGTTCTGTCTACCCATTGGAGAAAGAGATAGAGGCACCGGTAAAAGGGCGGGATTTAGTGGCAGCCATTCCCAAGACTATTGTAGTGCGTTCAGAGGAGATTCGAGAAGCACTGGCTGAACCGGTAAATGCTATTGTGGAAGCAGTCCGTTTGACCCTGGAGCGGACCCCACCGGAGTTGGCCGCCGACATTATCGACCGGGGTATTATCATGACTGGAGGTGGGGCACTGCTCAGAGGTTTAGACCAACGCCTCCGAGAAGAAACGGGCCTACCGGTAAACATCTCCGAAGATCCCCTCTCTTGTGTAGTTAGAGGGACAGGCCGGGTGTTAGAAGATACTGACTTTTATACAAAGATACTGTTTTAACTGAAGATGATACAACTTACGAAAACCTTCTTCTTCGACAAAAAATACCTTTTGTTTGCTGGGATCTTTGTTCTCTCCTGCGTTATGATGTTGTTAGGAGAAAGAGAGAAGGTGAAGTTTGGTGAAACAGTGGTAGGAGCCATATTCAGCAGTGGAGAGCGGGTTTTCTCTAAGGCTATTCAGATGAGCCAGCTGTGGCGAGAAAACCAATTCCTAAGGCGACGCAACATTAATCTGTCTATGGGATTGCAGCATCTCCGTGAGGCCGAATTAGAGAATGTACGCCTGCGTCGACTACTTGATTTCAAACAGGAAAGCGGACTTTCCCTGCTTCCTGCAGAAGTGATCGCCACCAGTGGCAGCCAGGGGATTAACTCCATCACGATTGCTATTGGGTCCCAAGAGGGCATCAAACAGGATATGCCCGTGGTAACTGCCGAAGGTTTAGTGGGAAGAACCACTAAGGTTTTCCTCACTTGTTCTGTAGTGCAGCTTTTACTGGATAGAAACTGTCGGGTTAGTGCAGTCGTCCAAAATCAAGATCGTTCCTTCGGGATTGTAGAATGGGAAGGGGGACAAAAGCTCAAATTAAAAGGTATTCCCTTGAGAAGTAATATCCAATTGGAAGATGTAATTATCTCCTCCGGTATGGGGGGGATTTTTCCTAAGGGGTTACAAATCGGGAAGATCAGCAAAATAGAAGGCCAGGAACTGGGGCTTTTCAAAAAAGTAGAACTTACACCCAGCGCTCAATTCTCTCGTTTGGAAGAGGTGTTTGTGCTAATAAAATGATAGGGTATCCGTGGTGAAAGAGAAATCGACAGGAATTAATAAATCGCGAAAAATAGCTATTTTCAGGGAATATGTCAAGACAATTGTCTATGTCTTTATCCTTGCGTTTTTCATCAGACAGTTTGTGATCCAAGCCTTTCGCATACCGTCCGGCTCTATGGAAGACACGCTGTTGGTCGGTGACTTCTTGCTGGTGAACAAATTCATCTATGGGGCTATCAGTCCAGACCATATCCCGTTCACTTCGGTTGAACTTCCCCATTTTCGCCTGCCGGGCTTCAGAGAGCCACGCCCAGGCGACATTATTGTTTTCCGTAGTGTTCAAAATCCATACAAGGATTTTATAAAGCGCGTTATCGCCATCGAAGGACAGACAGTGGAGATCAAGGATAAGGTAGTCCATATAAATGGCAAGAGAATTTCCAATCCCCCAAAATCCAAGCGGCTTGACACTCGAATCTTTCCGGCAGGACTGAGCAATCGGGACAATTTCCGACCGGTTAAAGTGCCCCCGGGTATGATGTTTGTAATGGGTGACAACAGAGACAACAGCTATGATAGTCGCTATTGGGGGTGGCTACCCAAAAAAAACATAAAAGGCAAGGCATTGATAATCTACTTTTCCTGGAACAAAGATGCTCCCCTGTGGGATATTACCCATAAAATCCGCTGGGGCAAAATCGGAAGCCTGATTAGATAACTCCAGATTATGCATTGAACACTGAAGCTCACCGAAAACACTGAAACAGTAGCAATCTATGGGAGGAAAACATCACCTAAAATGTGAAAACGAGATTACAATAGGCTCTTATGAGTTCGGTAACTTCGGTGTTTTTCAGTGTTGTAAATATGACAGATATAACAGGAGCGTTAAGAGATGAAGGTTAGAAAGGCGGTTATCCCGGCGGCTGGTCTGGGGACAAGGTTTCTGCCGGCAACAAAGGCACTGCCCAAGGAGATGATGCCCATTGTGGACAAACCGGCGATTCAATATATCGTCGAAGAGATAGTGGCCTCAGGGATAGAGGATATTCTCATAATCACTGGGCGGGGCAAACGGGCAATCGAAGACCATTTCGACAAATCCTTTGAGTTGAACTCGGTGCTGAGAGAAAAAGAGAAAGTCGAGATTTTGAAAACCTTAGAGGAGATCGAGCGGCTGGCAGATATCCATTACCTGCGCCAGAAAGAGGCCCTGGGAACTGGTCATGCAATTCTTAAAGCCAAGAATCACATCGGTGATGAACCTTTCGCGGTGCTCTACGGCGATGACTTAGTGAAGGCAAATACCCCCTGCATCAAGCAACTCAGCGATCTTTATGAAAAATACAGCTCTTCCATCTTGGCCGTGGCTGAGGTTCCCGAAGAGAAGATAGGCGATTACGGAATAATTAAGGCGAAGAATATAGGCGATATCTATTTGGTTGAGGATTTGGTGGAAAAACCCGAGGCCAAAAAGGCGCCCTCTAATTTGGCCTTGTTGGGCAGGTTTATCCTGGAACCAGAGATATTTGACATCCTGGAGAAGACAAAACCTGCCGAAGACAACGAGCTTAGATTGACAGATGCTATTAAAACCCTGGCTAAAACCCATGTAGTCTATGCCCATAAAATACAGGGAGAATGGGTCACTGTTGGTGATCGATTGTCCTACCTGATAGCGACTGTGGAGTTTGCTCTGGCACGACCAGACATAGGACCAAAATTCAAAGAATACCTTATTGGACTTTCTCAGAGATGGAGAGAGCAGTAAAGTCTCCCCTATGGAAACTAAACGAGGGTAGTCGTGACTTGGGTAAAGTTATAAACTTAGATGGGCACAAACTTCCTCCCAAACTCAGAGCCCTATTCAAAAAGATTGGCCAGGTTGCGGACGAGTCGGGGGTTAATGTCTACTTAGTGGGGGGGCTACCCAGGGACATTTTGTTGGATCAGCCCAATTTAGATGTTGACATCGTGGTAGAAGGCGACGGTGTCACCTTTGCCAAACAATTCAGCAGACGGGAAGGAGGACAGGTCAAGCCCCACAAGCAATTCCAAACCGCAATTGTCGTCCTACCCAAAGGATTAAAAATTGATGTGGCAACCGCCAGGACAGAGAGGTACAAACAGCCTGGAGCTCTGCCTGTAGTGAAGGTCAGCGGGATTAGAAATGACCTCTATCGGAGGGATTTCACCATCAATAGCATGGCTATTCAGCTTAACCAGAAAAGCTATGGCAAAGTGGTTGACTACTTCGGGGGGAATCAAGATCTGAAAGCAGGGATAATTCGGGTGCTTCACCAGTTGAGTTTTGTAGACGATCCGATGCGCACCATTCGGGCAGTCCGGTTTGAGCAGCGCTACGGCTTTACTATCGAGAAGAAGACAGAACGACTGCTGCG
>DAOVPH010000169.1 GCA_030629295.1 Candidatus Latescibacterota bacterium
ATCGTCTGCCACAGAAAGGGACTCACTTTATAGCCTACCAGCCGGTCGATCACCCGCCGTGCCTGCTGAGCATTCACCTTATTCAGATCCAATCCCAGGGGCCTCTGGATAGCCTTAACCACAGCGCCCCGGGTGATTTCGTTCAACAGAACTCGGAGCATATTCTTGCTGTTGCCTATTTCGTGGGCCACATGCCAGGCAATGGCCTCCCCTTCTCGGTCAGGATCGGTAGCCAAGAATATCTTGGGAGCTTCCTTCGCTGCTTCCTTTAATGCCCTGACGATCTTCCCCTTGCCTTTAATTAGAACATACCGCGGTCGGAAGTCGTCGGTGATATCGATGCCCAGTTCACCCGCCGGCAGATCACGGATATGACCAGCACAGGGTTTGACTATGTAGTCATCTCCCAGAAATTTGTTTATTGTCTTCGCCTTTGCTGGCGATTCCACAACGACTAAGGATTTAGCCATAGTTGATCTTAAGCCTCTCTATTTCTGTGGTTGAATTAACCAAGAGCCTCAGTATGAACCGATAAGATGTTGAACTTGAAATAGCACCATTGGTTAATACAAAGAAAGGTCCCCTCTCTGTGTGAGGTGCATACAATCTAATCGCTGTTTTTTGCAAAAGCAAGGACTTTTTCACCCCAAGAGGGTTTTGTATGAATCGGAACAGAAAGAAAAAAGGTAAGTAGCGAAAAGATTTACCTAAGGCTGGGATTTGAATTCTCAGAACGAATTTTGGAGAGCAACCATCCTCTTACCCGAGCAAAAAACTGCCCTGCCAACTCCGATCGGTAGTCGGGATATGTCCAGTCTAAGGGTTGAAATCCTCCGTGGCGGTAGATGAGCGTGACCTCAGCGAAGATCCCTCCGCCCAAGTAGATGCGATGGCTGTAATTCTTGGTAGTGGCCAGGACCAACTGAGCAGGTGCAAGATAGCCCGGATCTATATTGACCGGCCGTTTCAGCTCTTTCCCCTGTCTGTTGGCTATATTTTCCTCCAGTTTGTTAGTTGTGGTCTTGATTCTCGACAAGCTGTCCATTTCTATAAGTTCAGCGAAACTCACGAACTGTTTAATTAACCGTTTTCCCATCTCCTTCTCATAATGCGAGGAGTAGGTGAAGGGGTAAGTCTCGCTCTCCAGCTCTACGCTGCCAAACTCTTCTACAAGAGGAGCTTTTGTCTCTTCCAGTCGTGAGAGGGTGTTGGCCATTAGGGCCATAATCAGCGCAACTGGCTTGGGATAGATAACTCTGCCCATTGTTCACTTAGGAGAAGGAAGAATAAGAACAGTTCGCTTTAGAGCTCGGCTGCTGGCACAATTACAGGTGGGTGCTCTCCGTTTCCACAGTAGCGCTGAGGACTTGTCCCCAGCTATACTGGGGATAAACCTTGGCGCTACTCAGCAAACCGCCTGGATTGCCTCCCTCAGGGTTACTTCTCCCTCGTAGAGGGCCTTCCCCACAATTACCCCTTCTATCCCGAATCTCTCCAACTGGGCAACCCGTATGATGTCCTCCCCGCAACAGATACCCCCGGAGAGGATCACCTTGAGACCGCTTTTTTGAGCCAATCGCTTTGTTGCCTCAGTATTAGGCCCAATCATTGTCCCATCACGAGAGATGTCGGTGTAGATAATCCGCTCAATTCCTGTCCGCCTCATTCTGAGAGCCAATTCCAGGGCAGAGGTCTCCGAGAGTTCCTCCCAGCCTTTGACTGCTACCATCTCTTGTCTGGCATCGATCCCCACCACGATCCTCCCCGGCCCGAAACGCTCGACTGCCCTGTTAACTAAATCGGGATCTGAGATCGCCGCAGTGCCCAGGATTATGCGGTTCAACCCCAGGGAAAGCATTTTGACTATGCAGCCCATATCCCGAATACCTCCGCCTAATTCTATCGGAATGTGAATCTTGTGGACAATCTCTTTTATGGTCTCTATATTCTGCGGCTCTCCCTGGAATGCTCCGTCTAAGTCTATTAAATGAAGGTACTGAGCGCCTTCACTTTCCCAGTTGAGAGCCATTTCCACCGGGTCGTCTGAATAGATGGTCTGCCGATCTTTCTCTCCCCGGAGCAGGCGGACGCATTTTCCATCTTTTAGGTCCAAAGCGGGTATAATTATCATCGTGGCCGCTCTTTGCGTAGTTGTTTGGATCTTTCTGTAGCTGCCTCAACGGCGCTTATGAGGGCGTCTCTAAACCCCTTCGTCTCAAGCTGGTGTAGGGCTGCGATGGTCGTTCCCCCGGGAGAGGTGACCTTCTCTCTGAGCACGGCTGGATGTTCTCCGGTCTGGGCGGTCATCTTCGCCGCTCCCAAGACAGTCTGCACTGCCAATTTCAAGGCAAGTTTCCGAGGGAGTCCTGCCTTTACACCACCGTCGGAGAGGGCCTCGATGAGGGTAAAGACATAGGCAGGGCCACTGCCCGAGAGTCCAGTGACAGCGTCCAACTGCTGTTCTTCAACCACTACTACCTCTCCTACCGAGCCGAGTATTTCGGAGGCTAATTCAGTATGATGTTCTTTGGCGTTCTTGCCCCAGCAGAGTGCGGATATCCCCTCTCGAATCAAGGCGGGCATATTGGGCATAACCCGGACCACTGGCACTTGTTGAGGCAATTGTGCCTCGATATAAGAAGTGGTAACCCCGGCAGCCACAGAGATGAGGAGTTTCTGGGGGGTTAGAACTTGGGCAATCTCCTCCAGTACTCTGCTGACCACTCCCGGTTTAACTGCCAAAATGATTATCTGGGCAGCCTCGGCAGCCTTCCGGTTCTCTTCTGAGATGTTGACTTTCCAGCTTTCTCTGATTTTTCTCAGCTTAGCAGTGTCAACATCAGTGATAGTTATCTCCTGGGGTGAGGTTAGCCCTGCCTCCAGAATCCCAGCAGCAAGAGCTTGCCCCATATTGCCAGCACCTATGATTGCTATTCGTCTCATTGCAAGTTCATGCAAATCTTTCTGGTTTTATTCTGGTTAAATCTCAGTATACAAAGGTGAGCCAGCCGTACCGATCCTCTTTTTCACCAGAGGTGATGGCCTGAAATTCTTTCTGTAATTTCTCCGTTATCGGCCCTCTCTCTCCATTTCCTACCGGGATTCTATCGACTGAACAGACTGGTATGATCTCGGTTGCGCTGCCGGTAAAAAATATCTCGTCGGCGATGTAGAGCATCTCTCTGGGCAGCTGTTGTTCATTCACCACTATGCCCATGTCCTTGGCCAAGGTGATCACTGTGTTTCTGGTGATTCCAGACAAGATGGAGGAGGCGAGAGAAGGGGTGAACAGCACCCCGTCTCTGGCCAGAAAGATATTTTCTCCGCTGCCCTCGCTGAGGTGGCCGTATGAGTCTAAGGCAATTCCCTCTACGTAGCCATCGGCTAAGGCTTCCAATTTGATTAGTTGGGAGTTCATATAGTTGGCAGCTACCTTTGCTGAAGCTGGGAGGGTATTGGGAGCCATTCTGTTCCATGAGGATACCCGGACAGCGACCCCTTTTTGATCGGAATCGGCCCCCAGGTATTTCCCCCATCTCCAGGTAGCGATGGCCACCTCAATTGGACAGGGGGTGGGATCCACACCTAAGGAAT
>DAOVPH010000024.1 GCA_030629295.1 Candidatus Latescibacterota bacterium
AAGGGTGAAACTTAGACTCTAAGCTGGGTCTGAACTGTCGTACAAATCTCCAGCCCAAATCTTTCGCACAACCACGAATTAACACTAATTTAACAATCAGCTTAGGGATTCTCTTAATTCGTGAAAATTTGTGTCATTAGTGGTCTTAAATAGGTTCAGGTTTCTTCAGTGGAATGCCCGCAAAAAAACCTTGACATTTCCCTCTGAGCTGTTTATCTTCTTCCTCACTTATTTCCCAAACCCTTTGAAGTAGGTTTTATTTCGTAAGCTCCAGAAATACAATTTCTGGGATATTCAACCACGAAGGTTGACACTCCTCTGTAGGGGAACAGCACTTTCGTGGTTTTTTATACTGCGAGTCCTGGAGACTCGACTATACGGCCCTGAAGGCTGAAAAAAAGGAGGGATGTAACTCAGCAACAGACGTTCGGAACAGAGAACACCTTGCTTTCCAGCAGCTTGAATAGAATCTCGGCGAACAGAAAGTAAAGGAAGTAGCAAGGGTGTGCCACGAAGGCTTCGGTTTTCACTTTTTGTAAAATACTACTCGTCTAATCTTTCAGCCAAAGAAAGGGGGAGAATATGCGTCTGTTTAATAGTAAAACATCTCTCTGGGTGTTATTTTCTTTGTTCTTACTGCCTCCTGTAGTTCAGGGGCAAGAAGAGGAAGCACCGGAGTACGAGCTTCCGGAGATTGTAGTGACGGCAACCCGGACAGAGAAGTCAATCAAGGATCTCTCCGCCACTGTGAGCGTGATCACTCGGGAGGATATCGAAGCGTCGAATGCCAATTCCTGCACGGACATCTTAAATACACTGCCAGGGCTTTTTGTCCAGCGCACAGGGGCCTTTGGAAGGGCTGATGTTGATATCAGGGGCATTGGTGGAAGGGGAAGAAAGGTGATGGTACTGGTAGATGGACGCCCAGTGAAAATGGGGCTCTTCGGCTGCACAGTTACCCATTCGCTTCCCTTAGACAATGTGGAACGCATTGAGGTGGTTCGGGGGCCGGCCTCAGTCCTTTACGGATCAGATGCCCTGGGAGGGGTCATAAACATCATCACTAGAAGACCCACAAAGCCCATGGAGATGGATTATATCCTCTCCTATGGCACCCACGACACTTACCAGCACAGGTTGCGTGCCGGGGGATCAAGAGGACCTTTGAACTTCTATGCTACCGCAGACAAACGGCAGAGCGACGGCCATCTGCCCAATTCTGCGTATGACGGCAGCGATTTCACTGCTCGGGTTGGCTACAAAATCGCCGATAATCTGGAGACGGTCCTCACTGGCAAGTACTTCGACGGCCATAAGGAAGAACCGCTGCGAGCTACCGATCCTGATACCCTGGTTTCGGAGACATGGAATGACTATGAAAGAGGTGCAGTGGATCTGACTCTCATGGGCAGATGGGAGAGGTGGCATGGCTCGGTTAAGGTCTACCGCAATTTCGGCGAACATGAATTCTCCCCCAATGACGGCTGGCATTCCAGGGACTTCACCAACGGGGTGATGCTCCACGGCTCGGGGCACCTTCTTGCTGGCAACGAACTGACCGCAGGTGCGGAGTTCAGACAACAGGGCGGGAAGAAGTTGGCCACAGCAAAACAACCCAGGGCGGGCAAGTGGGACAAAACCGAATATGCGGTCTTCTTCCACGATGAACAGATCCTTTTGGGAAAGCTGATCCTCACCTTCGGCGGAAGATACAACCACGATGAGGTTTCAGGTGGTGTGTTCTGTCCTCAAGCCGGGCTAGTGTTCCATCTGGGAGAAGGGACTATCCTTCGGGGAGCAGTGAATAAAGGGTTCAGGTCTCCCCAAATCAATGAGGTGTATATTTTTGCACCTCCAAATAAGCCCAGGGAATACCTCAAACCAGAGGTAGTATGGAACTATGAGGCAGGAGCTAATCAGCGGATCACCGAGGGAGTATATCTCGACATAGTCGGCTTCATAATGAAAGGAGAAAACCTTATCCAGAGGGGTCAAAACATCGGGGAATTCGAGTTCAAAGGGATAGAGACCGGCCTCAGGACTCAGATCAGTAAGGGACTTTCAGGTCGGATTTACTATACCTACCTTGATCCGGGTGAAAAGACCACAGGACGGCCAGGGGATAAGGTTGATCTTGCCTTAAGGTATGCGAGAGATAGGCTTGCTATTTCTCTGAGTGGTCAATATATAACTGACTACTTCGCCGGAGACAGTCGGAAGGAGCCCATTTCTGATTACCTTGTAGCCAATACCAAGGTGAGCTACAAGGTCATCCCCGGTCTTCAAGCCTTCTTTGCAGTGGACAACATCTTGGATAAGGGATACGAGATCTATGCGGATCTCCCCGGTGGAGCGGCAGGTCTCTATTCTATGCCCAAAAGGACCTTCGCCATTGGGATGACCACCAAGTTTTGAGGCCTATGAGTAGCATAAGGTGGACGTAGAGAAGGACCTACTTTACTTGCTGCGTCCGCCTTATATGCTTATATTTTAGCCTGCAGGTTCTTAAGTGTAGGGAAAGGAACGAAGCAAAACGACAGGAAAAACCAGGGCGAAAAAGCCAAATTTTATTGAACTACGGAGAATTCAATATAACGAAAGATGACCGTAAGTCAACCAATACTGACAAATAGAACTCATGCTACTCATTTCTGGGTTTACACTGCTTTGCTGATTGCTCTGGGTGTGCTTGTGCCTTTGCTCTTTCACCAGTTCGGGATTGCAGGTAAGGTTTTTCTACCGATGCACTTTCCAGTTCTCATAGGGGGACTTCTGTTCGGGCCATTCAGCGGCGTGTTGGTGGGATTATTCAGCCCGGTTCTGAGCTTTTTGCTGACAGGGATGCCCCCTTTCCCCACGGTGCTGATGATGGTTCCGGAGTTGATGACCTACGGGGCAATAAGTGGGTGGCTGCATATACGATTTAAGATCAACGTCTGGATTGCGTTGCCGGCTGCGATAGTCGCTGGTCGGATCGTTTATGGTTTGGCGTGGTGGGCGATGTTTCATATCCTGAATCTCCCTGTGACCCCGCTGGTTGCTGTGGTCAGCGGAGTTACAATCGGGGTACCAGGGATCATCAGCCAGCTTGTCCTTGTTCCGCTTTTTATCAAGAAATTTTCTCATAACCGAATAGATAACAAGGAGGAGGAGATTATCAAAGATACCCCCTGAGTTGGAAAGGGCTAAGCAGTTCCACAGCCACTTGGGTCCCTATGTAACAGTTGGATTAAGGATGGGGCAGGCGATAACACAAAGATTGGGAGATCCCTTTCTCCTTTAAGATAGAGGCATTTACCGGCAACATTCACCGTGGGGATGACCACTAAGTTTTAAGGCTCAGTAATCCTCACCAGAAGCTCTAAGGCCCATCCCCGGGCCGTCTGTGCCCACCCGAGGATGGGTGGGCGAGCGCTCGTTGCGGGCCACTGAGTTTGAAAGGGTTATGAGGCGGGCGCAGAGGAGGACCTATTTTACTTGCTGCGTCCGCCTCATATGTACCTACGTTATAGAAATTCTGAGGTGAAGGGAGATCAAGATAGCAAAGAGCGATATGGAGAAGCTTGAGATATTGCTCCAGCATTGGGTGGAGCATAACAGGGAACACAGCGGGGAATTCAGGGAATGGGCGGGGAAGGCAAAGGCCCACGGCCACACTGCCGTGCACGATGAGATATTGCAGGCGGTTGAGCAGATGGATAGGGTCAATGAATTCCTGCTCAGGGCGTTGAAGAGGTTAGGCGTGAACTCAGGTTAGTGGTGTGTTCTGAGAAGTTCAATTCCTCTTTCAGCGCACCTGTACGAGTGCAGCGTCTACACAGATGCACTCCATAAGGAAGAGGGATCGGAATGGGGATCGCCTATTTCGATTGTTTTGCGGGTATCAGCGGGGATATGATCTTAGGAGCCCTGGTGGATGCGGGATTGGATGTGGAGGAACTCAGAGGGGAGATCGGCCTTGTCCCATAAGATTGTTCTGGAGAAGGAGTAAATGCGTGGGAGAGAACAGGGGTTCTCTAACTCAGAGAAGTGGCTACGGAGGGCAGTGCAGGGAATTTCCGTCGGGCCAGTCCTGGATGTAGGCACAGGTGGAGGTACTTGCCTTTCGGCTCTCAGAAGCAAGGGGATATTCGCCATCGGGATAGATATCTCCCTGAGTTCCTTAAAGGGCAAGCGGAATGTGGTGCAGGCCGATTCCTATTATCTGCCGTTCAAAGATAGGGCCTTTAAGGCTGTGGTGTTCGGGATGAGCCTGCATCATATGGACAATCATAAGCGTTGTGTGGGGGAAGCGGCCAGGGTCCTGGATAAGGAGGGATGGCTATCTGTGGTGGACTGGTGGGAAACTCCACCTTTTCACAGGGGGTGGGATATGCCGGATGTAGAGCGTATCCAGAGCTATGCAGTATGCGCCGGACTGGGTAAGGTGAAGTGCACAAGGGAAGGTGTGGTTTTTCGGCTATGGGGAAGGAAGATCGGATGAGTTTTACCTTGCTGTTTGATCCGAGGCCGCTCATAGAGGTGAACGCCGGATATACGGTCTCAGACGCTCTTTTCATCGCCCAGGAGGAGGGGATCTTTACCTTCCTTTCCGAAGGTTGAAGGAATTTGAGTTAGATGAGACCGTCGGTTAAGAAGCTTCCCGGTGAAAGACAATTGTATATGTGGAGAGATTCTACAAAATGTTAAATTTTGCGGGAGGTAACACTGTGGAATACCGTCAATTGGGTCGATCGGGCCTGCGGGTATCCCCCTTATGTTTGGGATGTATGGGATTTGGTAGCAGGACGCCTGAAGACGAAGCTATCAGGATCATCCATGCGGCCATCCAGGAGGGCATCAATTTCTTGGATACGGCAGATTGCTATAGGGGAGAGCGGTGGTCTTCGGAGGAGGTTGTCGGCAAAGCTTTAGCCGAGGGTGGGTTGCGCGATCGAGTGGTGTTGGCTACTAAGGTTACCACGAGTATGGGGGAGGGGCCCAATGATTGGGGTAGCAGCCGCGCTCACATTATGGCGGCATGTGAGGCAAGCTTACGCCGGCTATGCACTGACTACATCGATCTGTATCAGCTCCACTGGATGGACTTCACCACACCGCTGGATGAGACTTTACGGGCCCTTGATGATCTGGTACGGCAGGGAAAGGTCCGATACATTGGCTGCTCCAAGTTCGCTCCTTCCCGGCTGGTGGAGGCGTTGTGTCTAAGCGATCGGTTCGGCTGGACGCGCTTCGTGAGCGAGCAGCCGCCGTATAACCTGCTGGATCGGCGGATCGAGAACGAACTCGTATATGTCTGTTTGCGGCATGGAGTAGGCATCATTCCGTGGGCGCCGCTGGCGACGGGTATTCTTTCAGGTCGGCATCGCAAGGGCCAGGCTCCTCCGAACGGGAGTCGTGCCTCTCATGAAGGTATTGGCCCGACCCGGCTAAACGATGCGGCTCTGGACGTCGTCGAGGCGCTGCGTTCCTTGGCGCAGGCCAAAGAGGTCACTATGGCCCAGTTCAGCTTGGCCTGGATCATTCATCAGCCCGGGATCACCGCTCCCATCATCGGCTGTCGCACTATGGATCACCTGACATCGGCCCTGGAAGTCTTAGACATCGAATGGACAGAGGATGACCGAGCCCAGGTAGATACCCTTATCCCTCCGGGCAGTGCGGTCAGCGACTACTATGACTCCAACGTTTACCAGTCCCTCCGTGCTGAGGTCGGGCTTAAACAAAGATAGGCCTATGTATGAGAAAATAGTGGCATAATTTTGGTTCTTGTTCCCAATATATGGATAAAGCACATCTTACTCCTTTGAAAATATTCGGCGAAGGCAGCGAGGACAATTATGTCACCCAGTGCCTCAGCTGGCCCGTAGCCGAAGTTTCCAAACTTCGCAGCATCTCGTCAGGGCGAGCTTTGGAAAGCTCGGCTACGGAACCTTCCCCAAGGCTGGAGGGATTCCCTCGGTTCGGTAAACACAACGATGGAGGGACACCACTATAATTTGAAGAAAGAGAGAAATTGAAATGTCATGGTTTTTTGAAAAATCTGATTTTATTAGCATGGATCGACTGAAAGAATTAATGGAAATGACTGTAGAAGAATCCAAAAAAAACATTTGCTCCAACCCAAAGCGGGTCTTGCTTCTTCCACCTGATTTGACCCGCGCACACTCGGGTGCCGGAAAATTAACTGAGATATTGTACACCCTTTTGAAGAATGATACCGATGTGCATCTTATTCCCACTCTTGGCCAGCATGTTCCTCATACACCTAAAGAAAACCGTTGGATGTTTGGTTCAATCCCTGAAGAGAAGATCCACGTTCATGATTGGCGGAATGGGTGCGTCAAAATCGGCGAGGTGCCCGCAGAGCATGTGAGGGAAGTAAGCGCTGGAAAAGCCGATTGGCCGATTCCTATTGTGTTGAATAAAATGCTCATCGAAGAGAAATGGGATTTAATCATCAATATCGGACATGTTGTTCCACATGAAGTACTCGGGTTTGCCAACCATAACAAGAACTATTTTATCGGCCTTGGTGGAAAGGAGACGATCTGTGCCTCACACATAATGGCTGCTTGTTGTGGAATCGAGAACAATCTCGGCAATCTGGTTACCCCGGTGCGTGCTTGTTTTAACAAAGCCGAAGCTGATTATCTAAATCATCTGCCTGATGTGTACGTTCAGATCGTGATGGCCTACAACGACCAGGAGCAATTGGTACACACGGGCCTCTATGTCGGCGATGATGTAGATACCTATCTTGAGGCAGCCAGACAATCACGGGAACAGAACATTATTATTCTCGACAAGCCGGTAAAAAAATTGATTTGCTTCATGCAGGCCGACGAATTTCGCAGCACTTGGGTTGCCAACAAAGCTATTTATCGCACGCGCATGGCAATGGCAAACGGCGGCGAGCTCCTCATCATCGCACCTGGTCTGGAACGTTTTGGAGAGCAACCTGATGTTGATATGCTAATTCGGAAGTATGGTTATAGGGGTACACCTTATGTGATGCAAAGCTATAAAACAAATAAAGATATGCAGGATTTAGCTCACGCAACAGCTCACCTCATTCACGGTTCTTCTGAAGGTCGTTTTACCATCACCTATGCTCCTGGTAAATTAAGTAGAGAAGAGATAGAAGGGGTTAATTTCAAATATGCAGATTTAAGTAAAACATTAAATAGATATAATCCAGATAAAATGAAACAGGGATGGAATATAATGGCGGATGGAGAAGAAGTCTATTATATAAGCTCTCCTGCAACCGGTCTTTGGGCACTCAAGAACCGACTTACTAATACCTAAAACCATAAGCATTTGAAGTGGAGTAAGAAGGAGATAGATTAATGTTGAAAGTGTATTTAGCTGACATTCATGGGGGTGATATAGAAATTGAGAGAGATATCCTCAGAGGTGTTGCTGAGGTTATAAAAGGAAGGAAAAATAAAGATAAAAGAAAACATCAACTGCAAATTCTTAAAGATGCAAAGGATGTTGATGCAATTGGCATAAGACATACAGAGATTGGAAGGGAGATTATCGACAGACTGGATAGATGTAGAATAATTGTGCGCTTTGGTACCGGCTATGACAATATTGATATAAAAGCTGCTACTGAAAACGGTACTATTGTTACATTTGTTCCTGATTACTGTACTGATGCTGTCTCAGAGCATGCTCTGACTCTGGCTTTAATGAAGATAAGGGGTTTCAAAGAGTTTGGAAGAAGAATCAAAAGAGGTTTTTGGAGCGCCCAGGGTGTTAAAACAGAGATGGCTAAAGATACTACTTTGGGAATTATTGGTCTGGGAAGAATCGGTTCTGCTTTGAGCAGAAAAGCTTCTTGTGTTGGATTTAATGTTGTCGCTTACGATCCATTTATCGGTGATAAGGATTTTGAGATACGAAATGCAAGAAAGATGAAAAGACTTGGTGATTTATTGAAAACTGCTGATATTGTTTCCTTAAATGTTCCTCTTACCAGGAAGGGAGAATCAAAATATCCAACTTTAGGCATGATAGGCAAAAGAGAATTTGAAAGAATAAAAGATGGTTCCTATATTATTAATGTATGTAGAGGTGAGGTTATCAATACAGATGCTTTAATATCTGCATTGAAATCTGGAAAAATAAGTGGATTTGCTGCTGATGTTATTGAGGACGAACCACAGCAGAGTTTTTATTTGAAAAAAGGAGATAATGCTATTTTTGATAGATTAAAGAGTATGCCAAACGTTACTATAACACCACACTGTGCTTTTACTTCTACAAGGTCAGTGAGGGAAGTGAAGCGAAAAGGAGCTTTAGAAATCAAAAGGGTTCTTGAAGGTCATTTCCCAAGAGATATCGCCTGGATTAATCCTGAAGTTAAGAAGGCCTACTTGGAGAGGTTTGGTTAACGTAGGATGCGAATATGAAGGAGGAATTAAGGATTTCTTTTCAATACAATGATTTTTTTACGGTTGTGTAACGTTTTTGTCAGTGATTTTATCCGCATAATCAGCCCCACACCTTTTTTATCTCAAGGAAGTAGGGCGAACAAGCTCTCAGAAGAACCAACAATATAAGTACCGTTAGACAAATGGTACTATGTATGAGAGGAGATACAAGATGATCGAGGAAAAGAGGCAGCCGATATCAACTGAATCATTAATGACTGAGGAGAGGACTTTCTCCCCTTCGAACAACGTGGTTGCAAGAGCTTATATCAATCTTGAGAAGTACAACGAGATGTATGAAAGGTCAATTAAAGACCCCGATAGCTTCTGGCTTGAACAAGCAGAAACCTTGCACTGGTTTAAGAAACCCACCGTAGCCCGTAAGTATACCTGGGAGACTAAAAATCGGACCATCAAACATACATGGTTCGAAGATGGTGAGTTGAATGTTGCCTACAACTGCCTGGACAGGCACCTGGGCACGGAACGCGAGAACAAAACAGCCCTGATTTGGCAAGGGGATGAGGTTGATGAAGACAAGTCGTTGACATATAAGGAACTTCACACGGAGGTGTGCAAGTTCGCCAATGTCCTGAGTGAACTGGGCGTGCAAAAGGGCGACCGTGTCTGCATCTACTTGGGAATGATTCCTGAACTCCCCATCGTAATGATGGCTTCTGCCCGGATAGGCGCTATCCATTCCATCGTCTTCGGCGGTTTCAGCGCGGATGCCTTACGTGACCGGATCAACGATTCGGATTGTAAGATTCTTATCACCGCCAATGTGTCCAGGCGTGCTGGCAAATCAATCCCTCTGAAGAATATCTCTGACGAGGGTCTTGCTGAGACGCCTTCTATCGAGAAGGTCATTGTCATCAAACGTAATGACGAAATCTGTGACATGACCGATGGCCGCGACCTGTGGTATGATGATCTCATGGCTAAAGCTTCGGCTGAATCTGAAGCCGAGCCCATGAATGCCGAAGACCCCCTGTTTATCCTTTATACCTCCGGCTCCACGGGTAAGCCCAAAGGTGTGGTTCACACGACCGGTGGTTATCTGCTACATGTAACTCTAACCCACAAGAATATCTTCGACGTGCATGAACAGGATATCTATTGCTGCGCTGCCGACATCGGATGGGTGACGGGCCACAGTTATATCGTTTACGGTCCGTTAGCGAACGGAGCTACCAGCGTTATGTTTGAAAGTACACCTCTGTATCCTGACCCTGGCCGGTACTGGCAGATGATTGACAAATTCAGAATTACCGAGTTTTACACAGCCCCGACCGCCATCCGGGCACTTATTCGTCAGGGCGACGAGTGGCCGGCTAAGTATAAACTCGATTCCCTTAAGATCCTGGGTACGGTTGGCGAGCCGATTAATCCTGAGGCTTGGATGTGGTATTATGAGAAGATTGGGCGTAACCGCTGCCCGGTCGTGGATACTTGGTGGCAAACTGAGACAGGTGGCGTGCTGATTACGCCCTTACCCGGTGCTCACACTCTGAAGCCCGGAAGTGCTTCCCAGCCGTTTTTTGGCGTCGAAGCAGTCGTTCTGCGTGATGATGGGACTGTATGCGATACGAACGAAGGTGGTAAACTGTGCATCAAGAAGCCATGGCCTGGAATGATGCGCACGATGTGGGGCGCCCATGACCGGTTTATCGATACCTACTTCACCATGTTCGATGATCTCTACTTCACAGGTGATGGCTGTCGTATTGACTCTGATGGAGACTACTGGCTGATGGGCCGTATTGATGATGTTGTAAATGTGTCAGGCCATCGTATCGGAACCGCAGAGGTTGAGAGTGCGCTGGTGAGTCACGACAAGGTGGCCGAGGCTGCCGTTGCACCGATGCCACATGACATCAAGGGACAGGGTCTTTACGCGTTTGTGACATTGGTGGATGGTATTGACCCGAGTGATGATCTGAGGAAAGAACTGGTACAGCATGTGCGTAAGGAAATCGGTCCCATTGCCACACCCGATAAGCTCCAGTTTACCTCTGCACTGCCGAAGACCCGTTCAGGCAAGATCATGCGCCGGATTTTGCGCAAAATCGCTGAGAAAGCTGCTGACCAAATCGGTGATACGACTACACTTGCTGATCCAAGTGTCGTTGACGAACTGGTCAAGGGCAGTATTAATCTCTGAACTTAGGAGTGTACCATGACAGAACTGATTACCGAAGATGGACAGACTATAAAGAACCATGGATGGCGCGTCGCCTTTGCCGGGATGGGAATCAACCTGGCGCTGGGAGTTCTCTATACATGGAGTGTTATCAGCAAAGGGATTCCGAATTCGTGGAACTGGAGCGAAGCCGATAAATCCTGGCCTTATGCGATCGCATGCTTAGTGTTTTCCGTCATAATGGTCCCGGCGGGGCGGCTTCAGGACAGAATTGGTCCGCGAGTGGTAGCCAGTATTGGCGGTTTGCTGGTAGGTCTCGGAATGATTTTTGCCAGTAGAAGCACATCTCCTATAGGGTATATGATAAACTTTGGCATACTGGCAGGAGCCGGTATTGGCTTCGGCTACGCCTCTGCAACTCCTGCAGCAGTCAAGTGGTTTCCACCTGCCAGGACAGGACTTATTGCAGGCATTGTGGTCTCGGGTTTCGGCCTGGCGTCGGTTTACGCCGCCCCTCTTGCCAAGTGGCTTATAACCACTTATAGTCTTCAGACAATGATTCTGATATTAGGGGTGTCTTTCTTGGTTGTTGTCGTCGGCTTAGCCCAACTGTTGACGGCCCCTCAAAGGCCCATTCAGTTCACAAAGGAAGATGGCCAGGCAGGGGACTCGAAAGTAATGGCTTCAGCTCAGGCAAACAAGAAAGAAGACTTCACCCCGAAGGAAATGCTTAGCACTGTACCATTTTATTTACTGTGGTTCATGTATGCCTGCGGCGCAGGAGCGGGCTTGATGATAATTGCAAAGCTTGCAGCCATCGCCAAACAACAGGCGGGTCTGGAACTCGGCTTCCTGCTGGTGGTAGCGCTTGCCATCGGTAATGGTGCTGGGCGCATTATTGCTGGTGTCGCTTCTGATAAGCTGGGGCGAAAAGTGACACTGTTTTTGTGCTTTGTACTCCAGGCGATTCTGGTGCTTCTGATTTCCAGAGCACACACTGGTAGCGCTCTTGGAGCTGTACCTGTAATGGCCTTGATTTCAGCTTTGCTAGGTGCTAACTATGGAGCAAATCTGTCACTGTTCCCGTCAATTACCAAGGATTACTATGGCCTGAAAAACTTCGGGATGAACTACGGGCTGATATTCACCGCATGGGGTGTCGGTGGTTTCATGATGGCGCTGCTGGCTGGAAAGGTGTATGACCAGACTCAGAGTTTCAACTTTGCCTATTACTGCTCATCCGTCCTGCTGGGTGTCGCGGCCATTATGACATTTCTGGTCAAGACCCCACACCATCCTGAGAACACAGAGGAAGTGGAGATATGACTATATGAAAAGGCTGCAAGCCATCTTGCTCGTGGGACCCACAGGATCTGGTAAGACACCACTGGGCGAGTTGCTCCAGCGGAA
>DAOVPH010000191.1 GCA_030629295.1 Candidatus Latescibacterota bacterium
AAACATTGGCAGGTGTTTAGATTCTCTTCTGGCTCAGAACTATCCAGGGGACAAATTTGACATATTTGTGGTGGATGATTGCTCAGAGGACTGTACCGCTGAGACTGTCAGAACTTACACCGCCCGTCTCCCGAAGATCCATCTACTTCAAGCCAAATCGCCTCCTGAGGATCTCCCTGGAAAACAGCACGCCCTGGCGGTGGGGATTGAAGGCTCCGGAGGTGAGATTATCCTGACCACTGATGCCAACTGCACAGCGTCCCCAGAATGGATAAGCAAAACAGCCACACTCTTCTCCCCAGAGGTAGGGTTAGTCGCTGGATTCACACTTTTGGAGGCAAAGGGTCTGTTTGCCAAACTGCAGTGTCTGGACCTGCTTTACTTGCTCACCATTGGCTGGGGAGCAACTGGCATAGGAAAACCGACCAGTGCCATGGGGAAAAACCTGGGATTCCGGCGGAAGGCCTATGAAGAGGTGGGCGGATACCAGAGGATAGGGTTCACGCTTAACGAGGATCTGGCTCTGTTGAAGGCTATTCACGATACACATCGCTGGCGTATTCGATTTATCGCCGAGCCAGCCCAGACAACAACTGCCTCCCCGGCAAAGACCTTCCCAGAATTTCTTAGCCAAAGGAAGAGATGGACACTTGCAGGCCTGAAGATAATTTCCCGCTTCGGGCAGTTCGTTCTGGTGACCGTTTTCTGCTCCCGGATCTTGGTTATCACCCTTCTTCTGTTATCCCCACTGAGAGGAGACTACCTCCGACTTGCAGCCACAGTCTTTCTGGTGACAAGTCTATCCGACTTTTTGATTCTCTTCCGGAGTATCGTTCGCCTGAAGAGAAAAGACCTGCTCAAATACTCTCCCCTTATGTTTCCCTTCCAATTGTTTTATCAGTCAATCGTGGGCACACTCGTTCTGTTAGGAAGGCGGCAGTTCTACTGGAGGGGAAGAAACTATAAGGTACCTCTGGTATAATCACTTTTTGGTTTGGAGATTCCTTTCCGGAGGCTAACAGATCAATTCCTTACTTCCGAGACTTTGCGTTCTTTGCGCCTTCTCTGCGGCCTTTGCGGTTTAATTGCTCAGCTTTAGCTTTTACGATTTTAGACGAAATCCTCGCAGACCAGAGTCTTTGCCCAACGAAATCCGCCACAGGGAGGCAGTCAACAAGGCGAAAATCAGCAGTGTTCCCCATCTGGAGAAGGGTCCCATCCAACCTTTGGCGAACTGAAGATTGATCCCCTGCCAGGCAAAGACCGCCAACAGAATCCCCACAAGTGCATCTCCGGCAATCATACCAGAGCTGTAGAGCACTCCTTTCTCTTGGTATTCAAGTGAAGGGCTGTCTACGGTTTTTCTCTGGATAATACCTCGCAGGACACCCCCGATAATAATCGGGGTGGACAGCTCTATGGGTAAATAGAGTCCCACTGCAAAAGGCAAGGAAGGGATCTTCATCAATTCAACTACTAAGGCAGTAGCCATTCCTATGAAGACAAAGGTCCAGGGAACCGCCCCGGTCATCACGCCCTTGACCACCATCGACATAAGGGTGGCCTGAGGAGCAGGCAACTCAGCCGAGCCTATGCCATATCCCCTATGAAGGATCAAGACAGTCCAGCCGACAACAGAGGCAGCCGTTATTACCCCTAAAAACTCGCCTATCTGCTGCTTCATTGGAGTTGCTCCCACCAGATAGCCTGTCTTCAAGTCCTGAGAGGTGTCACCCGCAATGCAAATAGCGACACAAACCACTGCCCCTACACTCAGGGCAGCCACCATCCCCGCCTGGCCTGTCCATCCCAACTTCAGCAATATAAGGCTGGTGGCCAAGAGAGTGGCGATGGTCATCCCAGAGGCAGGATTGGAAGAGCTGCCCACCAGTCCCACTATCCGTGAGGAGACAGTGACAAAGAAGAAGCTAAATATCACCACCAACACCGCCCCTATTAATTTGACCGGCACCTGAGGAATCACCGCTAAGATGACGGCGGAGGCCAAGGCTCCCATTATCACTATTGCCATCGGGATATCCCTCTGGGTCCTGAGACTCTCGGTCTTGCCCGAAATCCCCTGAGTTAGTTTTTTGAGTCCCAATCTGAAAGACTCCAAGATAGTGGGGGTCGCCTTGATGAGACTGGCGATTCCACCCAGGCAGACAGCTCCTGCTCCTATGTACCTGATATAGTTGTTCCATATCTGATCGGGTCCCATCTCCGATATCAGAGTGGTGGCTGGAAAAATAGGATGTTCAATTCCCCTTCCCACAAGGGTTATGCCAGGGATGAAAACTAACCAACCCAAAGCTCCCCCAGCGAACAGATACGCCGCTATTCTGGGTCCGATTATGTAGCCAACACCCAACAGAGCGGGCATAGCGTCGATTCCTACTTTCATATTCACCTTTTTAATCAGGTTCCAGGCCGGATGTTCTTCCCACAGGCCGAACCCTCCCATAAGGAACTTGTATATCGCCCCTATTCCTACCCCCAGGAATACTGTTTTAGCCTTTACCCCACCTACATCGCCTGCCATCAGAACCTTCGCACAGGCCGTCCCTTCGGGATAAGGGAGAGTTCTGTGCTCTTTAACTATCAGGAACCTTCGCAAGGGGATCATAAACAGCACTCCCAGGCACCCACCGATGAGGGAGATTAAAAAGATTTTGGTAACCCGTGGTTCCAGTCCCCAGATGATCAGCGCCGGAACGGTAAAGATTACCCCGGCAGCTAAGGATTCCCCTGCTGAGCCTACGGTTTGTACCATATTGTTCTCTAATATCGTGCCTTTCTTAAGTATACCTCGCAATATGCCCATTGAGATGACCGCCACTGGGATAGAGGCACTCACCGTCATCCCCACCTTCAACCCCAAGTAGGCATTAGCAGCTCCGAAGATAATCCCCAACACCACCCCCATGATTAAGGAAGTCAAGGTGAATTCAGGGATTGACTGCTCTGGCGAAATATAAGGCTCGTGCTGGTCTTTCTGTGCAGCCGCATTATTGTCTCTACGCACTTTCAACTCCTTTTATTAACACTATTTGCCTGTGTGCTCCTTTTGGCTGAAATCAATCTCGGTGAATTTTCACGAATCAGCATTTATGCTTTGAAGATATGAGACTAAAAAGAAATCTCCCTCTCTTTCAGAATAGCAAACGAGAGGGAGATTTTTTCTCTCTTCACACCGGGGCACAACAAAACAGCTAAAACTTATATCCTTAAAACT
>DAOVPH010000023.1 GCA_030629295.1 Candidatus Latescibacterota bacterium
ATTAATCAGCCCTATCTGCTGTTTAAGATAGGGCTCACAGTGCTGAATCTCATCGGGTAAGGGGTCTCTGTTCTCCGGAGGACGGCACTTAAGTATGTTAGCTATGTAAACATCCTCGCGGCTCATTTTGATCGATTCTACGATCTTGGTCAAAAGCTGTCCGGCCCTCCCCACAAAGGGTCTGCCCTGTAAGTCTTCATCTCTGCCCGGGGCCTCTCCAACAAACATCACCCCAGCATCCTCCCTGCCCTCGCCGAAGACCAAGTTGGTTCTGCTCTGAGCAAGTCCGCACCGCTGACAATCCTTAATTAAATTGTAAAATTGCTCCAGCGACTCTGGCTCCTTCAACTCTGGCTCCTCAGTCAGTCCCTTGGCAACCCAACTCTCCTCGCCCATTTCTATCCTTTGATCAATAAAGGTCTTCAGCATCTGAACACTCTCTAATATCTCTGTGGACCGGCCCATTTTTCATCCCTCGGCTCAGAAGATCTTCTTGTCTCCTGGCTTCTTAGTCCTGAGAAGTTCGACCACCCTGTCCAAGATTCCCCGGGCAACCTCCAGCTTGCTCATCTGAGGAAGCCGCTCTGTTTTCCCATCGGCAGCGAGAATAGTCACCTGATTGGCATCTGCTCCCAAGGCAGTTGGGGCATTGAGTACAATAAAGTCAAGCCCTTTGCTCTTCAGCTTCCGGCGGGCATTGGCCAGGCCATCTTCTGTCTCTAAGGCAAATCCCCCCACAATCTTTTCTCCTTTCAAGGGCTTGATCTCAAGGAGTATGTCAGGGGTTTTCTCCAGCTCCAGCAGCAGACTTTCCTGTTTCTTGATCTTGCTGGCTGTTTTATTTCGAGGACGGAAGTCCGACACCGCCGCTGCCATAAGCAGAACATCGCACCAGGGAAACCACTGCTTCACCTCCCGGCTCATCTCCTCAGCACTGCGGACACAGATAAGGCGAATCCCTGGAGGAGAAGGCAGCCCGGAAGGGCCGCTGATTAGGTTAACATCAGCTCCTCGCTTTTTAGCCTCAGAAGCTAAGGCATATCCCATCTTACCGCTGGAACGATTGCTGAGAAATCGTACCGCATCTAAATCCTCTTCTGTCCTGCCCGCGGTTACCAAGACTTTCTTACCTGAGAGTTCCGATGAGCCCCGTTGGATAAGCTTCTCTATCCCCCGGGGCGAGCAGCTCAAGAGCCTTTCTATGGCTTCCAAGATCGTCTTTATCGGTGCCAATCGCCCTTTACCTATCCCTCCGCAGGCTAATTCTCCCACCTCTGGTTCAACAAATTGGTAGCCATACTGGCGGAGCCGGGAGATATTTGCCGTCAGAATCGGATTGCTGTACATAGCGGCGTTCATAGCTGGGGCAAAGAGCACCGGGGCCTCTGTGGCCATAATCACAGTCGCCAACAGCTCGTCGGCTATTCCAGCCGCCACCTTCCCAATGATATTTGCAGTGGCGGGGGCCACTACCAGAAGATCTGCCCACTGGGCGAGAGAGATATGAAGAACCTCTGGCCTTCCGGCAGCAGGGAAAAACTCAGTGGCCACCGGCCTGCCCGAGAGAATCTCCAGGGTAAGAGGAGTAATAAACTCAGTGGCAGCTGAAGTCATAACTACTGTCACTTCGTATCCCTGTTGCTTCAATTCTCTTACCAGTTCTGCCGACTTATAAGCTGCAATAGAACCGGTGATCCCCACTATGATTTTTCTGGCATTCAGAGGTTTTACTCCCCCTTTTCCGTCGGAAAGACACATTTTATTTTCCCCTCAGCAAACTCTTCTAAGGCCTGGATGCCTGGTTTTACCTCTCTTTCTGTAGATTCCTCTGTTCCTGGTTCTCCCTTAAGCTCACTTAACATTTTAGCTCTCTTCGCCGCTGTTATTGCTACCTCGTATAGATTAGCTCCGCTCTCTTCTAACTTCTCAACCGGAATCACCGCCATATTCTCTCCATTGGTTTTATTCTTCCTGGGATTAAGCAGTTATTGAATACTGGGCTCTCTTAGTTCGACATCTTTCTGCCTCCAGAACGGCCTGGAGCTGTTTAACGGCTGTGTCCAGGTCATCGTTGATAATCAGATAATCATATCCAGGGATTTTAGCCGCTTCTCGAAGTGCATCTTGTAGCTTTCGTCTGACCAACTCTTCAGAGTCTGTCCCTCTGTTTCTCAGTCTCTTTTCTAAGCTCTCCAGTGATGGGGGGGCAATGAAAACTGTCACACAGTCGGGGAACTCCTCTTTGACTCGCATTGCCCCTTGGATATCAATATCTAAGATTATAACTCCACCCTGCTGGATGACCTGTACAACAGGTGCTCTGGGAGTAGCATACATAAATCCGTGGACTTCTGCCCATTCGACAAATTCCCCTCTTTCAACCCTCTGTTTGAACTCCTTCTCCGAGACAAAGAAGTAATCCTTACCTTCCTTTTCTCCAAGACGCCTGGGACGTGTAGTAACAGAGGTTGAGTATCTTATCGTCTCGTCTTGTGGCAGTACTCTCCGTACAATCGTTGTCCGTCCTGCCCCAGAAGGAGAGGAAACAACAACAATCAGACCCTTACTATTCAAAATCAGGACTCCTTTTCCTCTGGGAAATCATCATTGAGCCGCTGGGCAATAGTCTCGGTTCCCACGGCAGAAAGCACTACATGGTTGCTGTCGGTCACTATTATCGCTCGAGTGCGCCTGCCATGGGAAGCATCAACTAACCTACCTTCTTTTCTGGCTGTCTCCCTCAATCTCCTCACCGGGCTGGAATCGGGGGCAATCACTGCAATAACCCGCTGTTTGGCAACTACACTTCCAAACCCAATGTTAATAAATGCTACTCCCAAAAGAATCACCTCCCTTATTTTCTGCTGCTACATCTGTGGGCACCGCAAGGTTCTGTCGAAAAATGGAAGGTCGCCAGGTCACCTGACCGTATCCAACTGAATTTGAGTCAGACCTTACAGGTATGAACCGGTCTTAATGTAGAGACGACCCGCCGGGTCGTCTCTACGACATTATCTTCTTCGCTATTCCACAACCCCATTTTTCGACAGAATCTTGTAAGTCTCCGCTCAATAACTACGAAGAGTATTTATAAGACGCTCTATTCCACATTCTGTACCTGTTCGCGGATTTTTTCTACCTCCTCTTTTATCTTTATCACTAAGTGGGAGATAGAAGCATCGTTTACCTTTGCCCCTACAGTATTCGCCTCCCGATTGATCTCCTGAAGCAGAAAATCGAGCTTTCTGCCCATCGGGCTTTTTTCACTTAGAGTCTTTAAGAACTGAATATTATGGCTGTGTAGCCGGATGCATTCCTCAGTGATATCGGTTCTGGCAGCGATGAGGGCCACTTCCATCGCCAATCTCTGTTCATCTATCTTCCCGGAAGGAAGGAGGGTTTGTAGTTTAGCAGCCAACTTCTCCCGTTGCTGTTCGACCTGTAAAGGGGCAAGCTTCTCGATCTCTCGCACAATCTCATCCGCCAGGCGTATCCGCTCAGCTATATCCTGGCAGATTTTCTCCCCCTCGGCCTCCCGCATTTTTCGATGCTCGCCTAAGGCCGCCTGGCAGCCCCTCTCAATTAATCCCCACAAGGAGTCAGGAATAGCCTCATCCGTTTTGTCCACAACCACACCTGGCAATGTGGCAAGAAGGGTAATATCTACTTCGCCTTCTAAATGTAGGGTATTCTTCAGCTCAAGCAGACTATCTCGGTATGCCTCAGCCAGGGAGAGATCGGGTGCCAGAGACGATTTGTTTTCCGATTCCCAGTTTACCGTTACCTCTACCCTACCCCGGACAATGTGACGCTGAACAAGCTCTGTGACTTTCCATTCCAGGGGAGCCAGCAGTTTAGGCAACCGGACACTGACCGTACAAAATCGATTGTTCACCGATCTCACTTCTACCCAAACCCTGTCGCCCTTTTCCTCCGCTTCTGCTCTTCCAAATCCCGTCATACTCAACATGCCAAATCCTTCCTTTGAATAACTAAAACTTACTACATTTCGCTTCCCTTGTCAAACTAAAAACTGATTGTCGGCAACAGGGCCTTTGGGCTTTCTCCCCACTGCGTAAGACCTTACCCCTTCTTTTACCCATCTGTTTAGAAATTGTTCCAATCCTAAAAACTCGACAAACCTGTAAATCCAGAGACTTATGCGGTTAAAGAGTTTCTCCCCTAACAAAGAAAGTTTCTGACTACGTACCAAAGAACGATTTACCAAGTTAATTACCAAAAAGAGAAGTTGGGGGAGTTTTGCACAATACTTCACTGGTTTCTCCAATGTTCCTTTCTCGATTACCTCAAATCCTACCTCCAAGAACATTCTGGCCAATTCATCTGGTTTGAAGGCAGTGTGCAGATATCTGTCGCCGCTGGGTCCTTGAATTCCAAAACTCTTCAAAATACCCAATTGGACGAAATCTGGCGGTCTCTTTTTGTAGTTGGGCGTGGTTATCAGTAGTTTCCCCTTGGGGGCCAAAATCCGATGAAATTCCTGAATCGCAGCCCGAGGGTTCTGCAGATGCTCCAACACCTCCGTGCAGAGAATATTGTCCACTTTCCCGTCTTTTATGAATTCAAGGCATTCCAGACCGCCAACGACAAACAGTCCCGTTGATACCCGCTGTTTAGCCTTCAGCAGCACACTACGGGCTATATCCACTCCGACGACCTTGCCGTTCCGATACTGGAGGCAATAGGTGCCCACATTACACCCGGCATCCAGCAACACTCCGTGCATACCAGCCAACCTTCTGAGGATGAATCGCTTCCTCAGAATGCCTCTGAGGGTATTGTAGACGATAGCCTCTTCGGGGTACTTTTCTCCCACCTGTTCATAGAATAGACGATAAGCTTTATCCATCGTTGTCTGAGCCATTGGTTTGGGGCTCAACAGGAGAAACCCGTCTTTTCGACCACCCCTGTTTGATCTTGTTTAGCTCTGAGGGATAGAGAAACTTGAGGGAGAAAAGACTCAGCGGATAAAATATCAGCAAGGCTATTTTATAACAACTAAATCCCCAGGTGGAAAGACAGAGAGAAATTCCCAACCGGCCGAGGTAGAAAAGCAGAATACAGACTGCTACGATCTTTGCCAATCTCCCCCACTCATAACGGATCGGATAGTGTAGTTGGGAGAAGAAATATAGCAGCGAAGTCATTAAGAGATAAGCCCCCAGGGTAGAATAGGCTGCCCCCATCATGCCCAAGCGAGGAATCAGCAGCAGGTTGCCAATAATGTTAGTGATGGCTCCCAACCCAGTAATCAAGGGCAAGTACTGCGTTTTTTTCTTAAGATAGATGCCAACGAGGAAGTTCACATATATCCCATAAAAGGCGTAAGAGATCAGGATAAGCGGCACTATCTGAGTGGCATTCCAGTAGTTCGGGCCAAAGACAGTGAAACCAAAGATCTGAAATCTTACGATGTCATCAATGAAAAATGAAACTGTCAGAAAGATAAATCCTGTCAACAAAATGAAATAAGTCAGCACCTTTGAGAATACTTCCTTAGCCTCCTCTCTCTTGGAGGTAGAAAGGAAAAAGGGGTGCCAGGCAAATCTGAATCCGGAAACAACCAGTGCCATAATCATACCTAATTTATAGCCAGCATTATAAATTCCTACTGTTCCAGTATCTGTTAGCTTTCCCAGCAGAATCCTGTCTATCAAATCCATTAGAGTCACGGAAAGAGTGGACGGAATGTAGGGCAATCCGAACTTTAGCAGTTCTTTGTAGATTTTTCCCGAAAGAGAAAGATTGAAGTAGCGACGGATAATCGGGCTCAACAGCAAGAAGGTGACCGCCGAGGCAATCAGGTTGGCCCGAAAGATGGCCTCTACACCCCAGTTAAGATGAACAATAAAGAGAATATTCAGGGCAAAGTTCGTAATCACATTAATTAAGCTAATCCTGATAAACTCACCTGATCTCTGCTCTCCCCTGAGGATAAGCAGCGGGAAGATGGAAAAAGTGTCAAAAAGCAGGATGCCACTGGAGAGTTTTATCAGACCAGAAAATCGAGCCTGATCGATAATTAGTCTGGACAAATGGGGTGAGAAAATAAAGAGCAGAGCGGCGAAAAGAACTGTGGTGAAGATGGTGGAAAGGTAAACTGTGCTGAAGATTGTCTTCTTCTCTTCGTTGCTATCGGCCAAGACGAAGAACCGCAAGAAGGCGGTGTTGAGACCCAGAGTGAAGATCACATTGGCAATAGCTAAGAACATGAAGACTAAAGCGGCTATGCCGTACTCTCGGGGGGAAAGATAATTGGTATACAGAGGAAGGAGCAGAAAGCCAATAAACCGGGTAAGGGAATACCCAATACCATATACTAAAGATTGTTTTACAAGTCTCTTTAAGCTAGAGAACATAATGTTATCCGATAAATCTTCCCTCTTGATCCATCCACCCTTTTTTCCAGTAAATTTCTAAGATGCCAGCAACCACACTTCTGGAGTCGTGGTATTTCTCCACCCACTTTGTTCCCGCGATTCCTCTGCCACGACGATATTCCCTATCAGTCACTACCTGAGTCAACTTCTGCTCCAGGTTCTCGGCGTCCACTCTAATAAAGGGATGGTCCGGGATATACTGCGCATATTCAGGTGTCAATGCAGTCAGGGTAGGTATCCCCATCGCCAATGCCTCCAGACTGCTGATTCCATAACCCAGCTCCCCCAACTGATCAATCATAATATCACATCTTGCTTTAATATCAAGGGTTTCTGCGTGGGTGAGATTCTCGATCAGGACTAGCTGAACAGGGTATCTCTTCTCCAGTTTTTTTACCACAGCTATAATCTGTTCTGAACCTTTAGCCTGGCGATCCGTAGGTGAATGGCAGATACGAAGAACCCTATTCTCAGTAGTCTTTACTTGGAATTTCTGGGAATTAAAGGGGAAAAAAATATGGTGGATATTGGGGTGAAGGTTCTGGAGATCGAATTCTGTAGTGAGGTTCAGGTCGCTCACTTTATCAATGGTGGGAATCACTCCTCGCAGTCGCAGGTCACTTCCTAAGTAGCAGCAAACGATCTTTTTGCCTATCTGTTTGAGCTGACGGACGATCTTGCCGCTTCGCAGAAAACCCAATCCTCCGTCCAGTTGATAAAGATCGAAGTCTAAGAGCTGGTGTTCTTTTAGAAAAGGCTGGACCTTTCTCTCCCAGATCCAATCCCGGAAGGTCACCAGAGTTTGTTCTGGCCATCCTCTGGGCTTCCAAGCCCTGGGGATTTGTTCGATCTGCTCCCTGACATTCCTTTTTTGTAAAACCCTCCTCTCTGAAACAAATCTCTTGGCAAAGCGAAGCAAGGGAGAATCTATCCAAGGCAGCTCCAAACAGATGTCCTCCTGATAGTCTCGCCAATCCCTGCTTAAGGTGACCAACCGGCTGTAATGCCCCAAAACCCTTTCGGCAAGTACAAACTCAATAGGTACTCCAGCTATGTTAAACGGGGCAATATGAAGGATTCTCATCTCATCTAAAATTATCTCTCAACACTGATCACAAGGGGAAACACAGCGAAAAAGGCAAGTTATTGCTGAGAGCATAAAATAGATTACAGGTCATTGCGAGCGCAGCGAAGCAATCCCCCAACACTGAATGTGAGTTGAGACCACGAGATTGCTTCGTCGCGGAGCCTGTGCTGAGCGATAGCGAAGTACTCCTCGCAATGACACTTGAAATGCCAATGTGCAAACTATAATGTGCCCTGTAGTATGCCCCCACCAAATTACCGAAATTTCTCACAGCCTCTTCTGCAAGACATCTCTGAAGTACCCTTTTGCCCCAAAGTTCTCTTTAAACCTGCCTAACCCCCAGTTGGGAACCATATTAAGGGTAAAGGTCCCCAGGTCGAGGAATTTAAACCCCTGAGCTACCGCCCAACGGATCACCTCATAGAATAGCAAGTTAACCGCCCGATAGCTCTGGTACTCTTCTCGGTGGCTGATGTAAAAAGCCAGGACAACCCTGGGATTACAGACAAAGACGGTCATTCCAGCGATCTGTTTGTCTTCTATGTACGCAGAAAATTGTTTCACCCGGTCCGGCAACAATTGTTTGAGCCTCAGAAGTTCATCTAAGGAGTGAGTGGGATTAACATTATGTCTCATCTTCAGATTCTGTTTCAGAATTTGATAGAAGCCCTTAAGATCGTCGGTCTCTTTAACCATCACTCCCAATCTCTGTGCCTTTCTGACAGCGGTTCTTGACTCGTTCTTGAAGGTGCTGAGGATGTCATCCTGATAATTCAAGTTAATCACACTGGTTAACTCGCGCTTAAGGTAGGTAAAACCGCAACGCATCAGGGCAAAATCGATGTAATTGTTGGGGAGACGGTAGTAAATTAACGGAGGCTGCGTGATCACTATGCGACTAATATCGCATTGACTTAAGTATTCCACCAATCTCTCGGCCAGGGACACCGTATCCTTGATTCCCAACTCCTCCCTGACCACCAGTCCACCATAAGAAGCACCCCCGTGAGAAATTAGAGCCATTTCCCCTGTTTCTTCTCTCTGAATGGCGGGCAAAACAGCAACTAACTTTCGGTTTTTCCTGAAAAGTAAGTGGCGATTTACAAACCGACCTGGGGGATGATAATTCAAAAATCTCTGGAGGTGAAAAATGGTCCCATTGTTAGCCTCTTCGACAAAGCTCTCCCACTCTGTATCAAGCCTTTCTGTGTATTCCTCTATCTCTATATGCAACGGAAGTCCCTCTCTTTGAGCCTGGTGGGTTTAAAGTGTTAACCTTCCTTCTCTGAAAACAGTTATGTAGTTCAAGCACATCTCATCTTCTCCCAGCAGAGCCTGGGATGCCATCAGATTCGACATCATACGTTGATCTAAGGGGTCCAGAATCACTGCGTCAAGCCCAGCACAAAGACACATAGTGAGGAAATTCTGATTAAGCAATTTCCGCAAGGGCAATCCGTAGGAAATATTACTTAAACCGCAGATAGTATGGACAGACTCGAATTCAGAGGCGATCCTCCCGATGCTTTCCAGAACTATTTTCCCATATGTGGGGTTCGTACCCACCGGACGCACAACAGGATCGATGTAGATATCACATTCAGGCACGCCGGCCGAGGTCAATTTCTCCACCAAAGTGGAGGCAATCCGAAGGACGTCGTCTGTACTTTCAGGCATCCCCTTGTCGTCAAGACAGAGGGCTACTACTGAACTTCTATGCTCTATGATCAGGCCAAGGATCTGGTCGAAACGGTCGCTTTGGGCAGTAATTGAGTTCACCAACGGCTTTCCATTTCGGTGGTGCTCTAAGGCAGCTTTGATCCCTTCCGGGTCGGGACTGTCAATACAAAGGGGAAGGTCAACTGCCTGTTGAACTGTTTCCACAAGCCATTCTAAATACTCAGATTCCTTGTTTACAAAAGTGCCGCAGTTAACATCGATCATCGTTGCCCCTGCCTGAACCTGTTTTCTGGCCTCTTCTTGAATAAAAACTGTGTCTTTCTTCTCTACTGCTGGCCGTATGGCCTTTCGGCTGGTATTAATCCTTTCGCCGACTATTAGCATTCTATAGTCTCCTTTTAACAGTTAAAAAACGAGTTCAGAAGATGGTTAATTCAGTTTAAGTCTAACTCTATACTACAAACCCGCAAAACTTTGTTTTTTGATAAGGTTTTTGTATTAGAATCCGTGAAATCGGCGTAATCCGCGGTTGCTTTCTCGGGTTGCGGATTAGAATCGGCGCTTATCTGTTCAATTTAGCAACTCTCTGGGAGAAAATCAAGCATTATTTAGCGCCAGCACTACAAAGCAACGGACATTGGCCACAATTTAGCTGCTGGCAGAACTGCTGGTAAATATGAATCAATCCTTGTTGGCGCTTGGCAGATTTGACTGAAGAACTTATTCTTCTTCGTCCCCCAAAAATCTCTCTCAACAGGAACCTGGTAATCTCGTTGGAAGCCAATTTCCCATAACAGTCGTAAGAATTGAGGAGAAACCTCTCCAGTGCTTTCATCTGTTTGTTATGTGCATGAAGTATCATAAAAGGAAAAACAACATTTATCACGATGTCGTCGGCCCGCTGGGCGCCAATCACCAGGTTATTCTCACCCCAGACCCGGGCAGTGCCGCCAAATCGATAGTGCTTGCTCCAGTAGTCATCTGTCTCAGCAATAAAGGCCGCTTTTGCCTTGGTAAGGAATAATCTCCGATCGTTTTCTCTGGCAATTTGCAGCAAATAGCTCAGAGGGCTTTTATGGATAAATCCGGACAGCAGATAGCTCACTCCCGCTATGCGTCGGGTGGGAAAATTGGCAGGGCGCAGGCGAAAAAACTGCCACTGCTCGGCAGCCATCTTACGCCCTGCCAGCGCCGGCTCCAGTAGTTGCCACTCTCT
Source organism: Candidatus Latescibacterota bacterium (assembly GCA_030629295.1). Lineage (GTDB taxonomy): Bacteria > Latescibacterota > MVCY01 > MVCY01 > MVCY01 > MVCY01. Next base: position 10,385 of record DAOVPH010000023.1, read on the forward strand.
TTCCAATTTCTCGATATACTGGAGAGTGGAGCGGTCGAGCTCAACTGGCCTACGACTTTGCGAAGGCAGAAGACCTGCCACACCAAATAGCATCGCTTGAATTTTCAGGGAGATACTTGAGGATGATTGCCCGTTAACCCTCTCTTTGATTTCCTTCAAAGGGAGTCTTTTGGCCAGCTCGGTAAAAGGTTCCTTGTTCTTCGAATAGCCCAGGGCTTCCATAACGCCTTCATAGAGAAGCTGATTCCAGGCATCTTGAGGGGATAGGGATTCTTCGTCCCCCAATAATTGTTCAAGTCTTTCTTGAAATCCCTGGATCTTTCCCTCCAGTCTTTGTTCGGCAGCAGCATCAATCACTTTCAGAAGAACCTCTGCGTTGATTCGTTCTATCTCAGCAATACGAGGACATCTCCACCTCTGCTGCTGTGATATTTTCCGGGAGAGTTTCTCGATGCTCTCATCCAGAAAATCGTTTAAGATCAGCAGGGGAACAGTCTGACCGTTTTCTTTGATAGTCTCAAAAGACCCCTCGGTTTGCCACATTACGGCGTGAAGAACCATCCGGTTGTACCTGGGGTCATTATGGTGACCGTGGGCAATCCAGTCAGGGGCTTTGATGTGAATCTCCACATCTCCGGTTACCATCTTGCCTCCGATACAAATCCGGGCATCCTTAAAGTCAGGCCCGCTGTCGAAGTTCCAAATCCCAGGGTATTCCACCTTGAGTGTCTCACCGGCAGTGGTTTTCATCTCTCTTTTTAGATGTTGGCCATCCCAGATATGGAGGACAAACCGTTCAGCCACCTGTTTGTGGGATTTCAATTCCTTCACCTCGAAAACCTATGTTTGTGTCGGGCTCTGCAGAGCCCTCCCACAGAAATAAGTGGAAAGTGAGATGTGAAACGGGAGAAGTGAAGCGTGAAACCCGCGCTGCTATTCACCCCTCACCTCCTCTCCCCCTCTATCTTTACTCCCTCTGTCGGTCTGGGAAAGAGAATCCTTTCAGCGCCGGCCCTCTTCAGAGCTTCAATCATCTCCTCTGGCTGGGAGTGCAAGGCAATTATGGTTCCTCCTCCTCCTGCCCCTGCCAGCTTCGCCCCCATAGCTCCGCAGTGCAAGGCAATCTGAATCAGCTCCTCGTTCTTTGACCCAGAACCTCCCAACTCCCTGGTCAGCCGGTGGTTTTCGTTCATCAGCGCACCCAATTTCTCCCAATCCTCGTCAATTAAGGCCTTCTTGCCCATCCGGGCTAAATGAGCCATCCGAACATAGGTTTCTCTTACTTTCCTTTCGCCTTCCAACCACCTGTCCCGGATCGGCTTATGGACAGCCCCAGACACTCGCTGCAACCCCGTATGGGCCAGCACGAAGGAGAATTGTTCTACATAACGTTCAAGAGACTCTACTGCTCCATAAGGCTCTTTTGTTACACCAAGATAGAACTGTTTATCAGCGAAGTCCATGAAATTCAACCCGCCAAAGGTACACATATAGGCGTCCTGGTAGCCGCAAACTATTTTCATAAAATCAAGTTCGATCTCCCGTGCCAGCTCAGCGCGCCGAAAGAGGTTTAACTGTTTTCCAATCAGGGTCAGCAGGGCATTCAATATAGCTACCA
>DAOVPH010000151.1 GCA_030629295.1 Candidatus Latescibacterota bacterium
ACTTGCCTAAAACGGTGCAATACCTTAAAGGATGTATGTAAGAACACAAATTTGTTGATCTTTAAGGATGTCATTTCGAAGATTAGTCCGAAAAAATAGCGAACAATCGAAACATTTTGGTATTCTCTCAAGTCTTATCCAGTAGAACTCAATAAGAGGATATCGTATAGCGAAGTCTTGGCTCTCTTGGTTAGTCGGTACAGATATTGTGCAGCAAGCCAGGGCAGAAAGGTTGAAGGCTTCCATAGGAGGCATTTGAACTCCAATTCGATAAATGATCGACTTCATGCCTGAATCACTGATGATTGGCTCCTGATGAATAGACTCAATTTGGTTTTCATTTTATCTTGGGTTTTAGTCACTTTACCCGGCATCTCAAGGGGTGAAGAGTAGGTTCTCGCGGCGGTGAGGAGAGAGGCTCCTCCCAAGGTTGACGGAGTTATTGAATCTGTCTGGGCCGGGGTGGACTCAGCAACAGGATTTATCCAGATAGTTCCGGATGAAGGCAAGCCCTCCACCGAGAAGACTGTGGTTTACCTGCTTTACGATGACCAGCACCTTTATGTAGCTTTCAAATGCTTTGACTCAGAACCGGAGAAGCTTATCCTCAGGGTCACGCCGAGGGATCAAGGAGGCGGTGATCAGGTCGGTCTTATCCTGGACACCTTCAGCAATAAGACTACCGGGTATTTTTTCTCTTGCAATGCAAAAGGGGTGCAAACGGACGGATATATGTCCTCGGATGGCAGATCTCAGGACTCCAGTTGGGACGGAGTGTGGTATTCTGCGACCAAGGTGACAGATTTCGGCTATGTGGTGGAAATGAAGATTCCCTTCAGAAGCATAAGGTTCAAGAGCGGCCTATCTAAATGGGGGATAAACCTTTTTCGATATATCGCTCGAAGGGATGAATGGGTGACCTGGGTACCACAAAAGAGGAACGAAGGCTTAAGGATCTCTAACTCTGGCCAGCTTGTTGGTATTCACCCGGGAGAGATGGGGCTGCACTTGGAGGCCTACCCCGTAGCTCTGACAAGGTATGAGGAACCTTCAACATCTGTACATATGGGACTTGATCTGGGCTGGTTTCCCAGCTCTTCTTCCAGTTTACACTTCACCGCAAACCCTGACTTCGCTCAGGTGGAGGCCGATCCTTATCAGGTGAACCTCTCCAGATACGAGCTTTACCTGAGTGAGCGCCGGCCATTCTTTGTTGAGGAATCCGACCTCTTTAAATGCTTAGGCGGAATGCCCAATCTGTTCTACTCTCGACGGATAGGCAAGAGGCTTCCCGGAGGCAAAGAAGTCCCCATCCTGACTGCCTCAAAATTCACAGTTAGGCCGGGAAGATTCGAGATGGGAGTCTTGGGTGCAGTAACCGGCGAGGTCAAATATACAGAGGATGATTCCCCCCGCACCGAGCCAGAGAGTTGGTTTACCGTGTTGAGAGTTAAAAGGAGATTTCTGAAGAACTCCGAGTTAGGCTTGCTTTATGCCGGCAAGGAAGGGGACGGATTCAACCGGGTGGGAGCATTAGACGGCGAGTTAAGGATAGGAGATCTCCGGCTTGGCTTTGTAACTGCCCATTCAGATAAGAAAGGAGCTAAAGGCGCTTATGGCGCTAAACTCGACTTCTCCTGGACTGCCAAGTTTTTTCGATTGGGAGGTTATACTCAGAATATAAGCAGCCATTTCGATATTGAGCAGATCGGATTCTTCCCCTGGGTAGGAAGAAAAGAAATCGGAATCTGGGGTGGACCGGTCTTCTACGACCAGGGGCCATTCAAACAGATTTCTCTCTTTTTCAACGGCTGGGGCCAGAAGGAGTTTGCTGAACCTCACCCAGAATACAGTATTTCCGGCGGTCTCAATTTCGATTTTGTAAACAATTGGGGCTGTCATTTCGGTTCCGGCACAGGCAAAAGATCTGAGGAGGGACAACGCTACAGTCGCTGGCATAGCAACTTCTGGGTGTGGAGTGACTGGTCAAAGCCTTTCTCGGCCAGCTCTGGATTCTGGTATAACTCCCGCAGTTATAACTACGACCGTGAGTATTTTGCGCCGAACGGAGGCGGAGGACTCAACCTGAGATGGCAGATCAATCCTGGCCTGAGGTTCAATCTCAGTGTGAACAACACCACTGAGTTTAACCCCAACGGATCTGTAAAGAAACTGAACTGGATATCCCACCCTACTGTCCAATATGCTTTAAGAAAAGACCTACATCTGAGGGTCTGGTTGGAGCCTAACTTCGCCACTGATATCCACAGGGCCAGCATTCTTTTTTCCTGGAACTTCCGGCCCAAAAGCTGGGCTTATCTGGCCTTCAACGAGTCTAGAGATAACACTGAAGGCAAAATGAAGCTTGAAAACCGAATAGCAGTGCTTAAGGTAAGGTACCTGTTCTTCCTGTAAGCTTATTTCAGTTGAAAGGAGGAGGTGCTGAAAAAATAACTAAAAAGCTGAGTACACATAAACCCGATTTCTATGATTTGTCACTTTGGTAGATGAGGATTAAAATGGCACATCATCTATTTATAGAGCACTAACAATTGGTAGTGAGAATAAAGAGGGGATTCGCCATGCAGACAAGACTACTTAGTGTCTGTCCGGATTTGTCATTCCCGCACGCCTACTCGCTTAAAGCATGCGGGTACAAGCTTAGCGGGAATCCATTGCTGACCTGAAGTAGATTCCGGCTTAAAGATTGCCGGAATGACAGAGAATATGGGCATTTTCTGACAGCCACTAACTAAGATTTGGTAACCCCGAAACACAGGAGGTACGCATGAAGAAGCTATTGCTCATCGGCATCCCGATTTTGATAGTAGCGGGTGGCGTCGTTTTCTTAAAGGTCAAAAGTTCCAGCAAGAAACAGGATCAGGGCCCTGGCACTGTAAAGGTCACCCGGGGGACGATTGTGGAAAAGGCCTTAGCGGTGGGCAAGATCGAGCCGGAACACGAGATCTCGGTTAAGTCAAAGGTCTCGGGCATTGTGGAGCACCTTTACGCCGATGTCGGAGACAAGGTGCGCAAAGGCGAACCCCTTATTGATGTCAAGCCCGAGCCTACTCCGCTGGAGTTTGCCCAAACTAAACGGAACCTGGGATTGGCAGAGGTCGAGTTAGAAATGGCGGGCAAGGACCTTGACCGAGCCAGGGAACTTGAAGAAAAAGGGCTGCTGGCCCAGGAGGCCTACGACAAGGTGGAACAGCGCTACAAAGAGGCGCTGTTGAGAAAACGTCTGGCCGAAGAACTACTTGCCCTGTTAGAAAGCGGCAAAATCAAAATCGCTGGCCGGAATATAGATACCGACATCCGGGCACCTATAGATGGATATGTCTTGGAGCGGCTTGTAAATGTGGGAGATCCGGTAGTTCCTCTCACCTCCTACCAGGCAGGCACAGAGTTGATGAAACTGGCCGATATGGAGAACCTCATATTCAGGGGAACGGTGGATGAAATCGATGTGGGGAAACTCTATGAGGGAATGCCTGTCCAGATCAAGATCGGCGCACTTTCCGATGAGAATATGGAGGGCAAATTGATCAAAATCTTCCCTAAATCTCGCAAAGTGGAGAACGCCATCGTCTTCGACGTAGAAATTGCTGTTTATCAGAAGTCGGGAATAACTCTTCGCTCAGGCTATTCGGCCAATGCGGATATCATCCTCAAAAAGAAAGAGGATATCCTGATGATTTCGGAACGAGTGCTGGAATTTCGCAACGATAGCACCTTCGTGAAAGTGCCCGGAGCAGAGAGAGGGGAATCTGTGGAGAAGGCAATTGAGACTGGCCTGTCCGATGGGATCGATATCGAGGTGGTGTCGGGTCTCAAAGAGGACGAAGAAGTGCTGGAGAAACCGGAGAAGGAGATAAAGTAATAAGAGAGAGGAACAAGGCATTATGCACAGCTTCGGATTCCTTTCGCAGTTCTACCGGGACCTGAAAGCCCAAAAGCTTCGTACCTTTTTGACCCTTTTCGGCATCACCTGGGGAACGGTGGCGGTGGTGCTTCTGCTGGCATTTGGGACGGGACTTCAGCGGCAGTCAATTAAGAGTATGCACGGGATGGGCGAGCGAATCGTTATCTTCTGGCCTCAACGTACTACTAAGCCCTACCAAGGAATGGGGATCGGTCGCCCGATTCGGCTCACCGACGAGGACGCGCAGCTGCTCCAACGGGAA
>DAOVPH010000120.1 GCA_030629295.1 Candidatus Latescibacterota bacterium
CCCTGGGTGCCGAGGTAGTGGAAGTTAAGCTCAAATCCAACTATACCTTCGATATGGAGGCCTTGGAGAAAGCGGTTACAATCCATTCGCCCGCTCTGGTCTTCTTTTCTTCCCCCAACAACCCCACAGGGTGCATCCTGCTTATGAGCAGGCTGGAGAGGATTTTGCAGACCAATGGCTTAGTGGTGGTAGATGAGGCCTATTGTGAGTTCAGCGATGCCACCTGTTTACCTCTCTTGGAGAAGTACAGAAACCTGATTATCCTGAGAACTTTTTCTAAAGCCTTTTCTTTAGCAGGCTTAAGGATTGGCTACCTTATCGCTGATCCGGAATTAGTGCGAGAAATCGCCAAGGTGAAGCTTCCTTACAATTTAAATTTCTTCTCTCAGATGGCTGCCGCCTATACCCTGGAGAACAGGGAACTGCTTCAGGAAAGGATAGAATACTTAAGGGGTCAAAGAGATGTGGTTTACAAGGCCCTGTTGAAGATTCCAAAGGTGACGCCGTATCCATCCCAGGCCAACTTTATCTTATTCGAGACCTCAGTTGATGTCAAAGACCTTTTTTCTAACTTACTGGAAAAAGGCGTGCTTATTCGAGATGTGAGTCAATATCCTATGTTATCCCGGGCTCTTAGGGTGAGCATAGGCAAAGAGGAGGAGAACCAAAGGTTCATCCAGGCACTGCGGGAGGCCGTAGATGCTGTTCAGTGAAGATAAGAATTTCTGGTTAGCCAATAAGTCAGTTCTGATTCGGAGGCAGTTGAGATATCTTCTATCTGAGCTCGATACAGTTGTCTTCGACATTGACGGGGTTTTGATTGACACTCGGGGTTCCTTTTCCCAGGCGGTCTGCGATGCGGTTCAGTTCTACTTTCAACATATCTTGCAAATACGAGGTCGGGCGCAACTGCTTTATCTCAGCGAGGTTCGTCTTTTCAAAATGGCAGGGGGATTTAACTGTGACCGGGATTTAGCCGAAGGTGCCTCACTTTTCTTCCTGTGGAAGATGCTCCGCTTTAACTTGAATACACTTGGAGAAATACATTCGCAGCAGCCCTCTGTCAGAAAATTTACCCAACAGATAAGCTCTGGGGGTAGTGGACTCGAAAACATCTATAACTTTACCCAGCGGCATTTGGCCCCACAGATGCGAGAGAAATCGAAAGCTCTGTTTGACTCTCAGCTAATCCGGAGGCTGTTCTTGGAGTCCTACAGCGGCCAGCTTTGCCGAAGAGTCTACGGCTTTGAACCCAAATTTTTCACCGGCGAGGGAAAGATCAAGAACGAAGAAGTGATAGTAAGAACAGAGCTATTAAAAAAGCAGATGGCAAACCAGAACCTGTCCTGGGGAATCCTGTCAGGGAGGACGCCAGGGGAGGTGGAGATGGCCTTAGAGATGTTGGGTCTCAGAGACTATATGCCTGGGGAGGCCATTGTGACCGACGATGGCCGGTCTCCCACTAAGCCGGACCCCACTTCTCTGACAGAGCTGTGTGGCAGACTTGGCACTAAGGTGGGAGTTTATGTGGGGGACACGATAGACGATCTGAGGATGGTCAGCAATTTTCAGACCCATCATAAAATGGTCTCCTCTTCTTCGCCTCAGATGGAGTTTTGCCTTTGCCTCACCGACCATTTAGACCACAGGACAGTGAAGATGTTCCGATCCCAAGGTACTGGTCTTATTGTTGAGAATGTGAATGCCTTTTTAGAGTGCCTTGACAGCGAGAGGTATAGAAATGGATGAACTTAGGGTTGCCTTTCAAGGTGAACTTGGTGCTTACAGCGAGCTGGCCGCCCGGGAGTTTTTCTCCCAGCCGATCACTGTATGCCCCTTGGTAAGCTTTGAAGAGGTGTTCAACTCGGTAGAGAGCCGTGAGTGTTCCCAGGGCATAGTGCCCATCGAGAATTCACTAACCGGCAGCATACACGAGAATTACGACCTGCTTTTGGCCCACAATCTGTTCATTACTGGCGAGATAAAACTCAGGATTGTCCACAATTTAATCGTCAACCCCGGTGTTGGGCTGGAGCAGGTTAGGAAGGTCCATTCTCACCCCCAGGCGCTTTCTCAGTGCAAGGAATTTATCCGCTCTCTAAGAACAGCAGAACCTGTTCCGGTTTACGACACAGCAGCAGCGGTGAGACTGATTAAGGACCAAAATCTGAGAAATGCTGCGGCTATTGCCAGCATCCAGGCGGCGATCGATTATGAACTGGAGATCCTGAAGAGCGAAATTGAAGACAATCATAAGAACTTCACCCGCTTTCTCATTGTTTCCCCGGACCAGGAGGAGATAGAGACCGACGGCAAGACTTCGGTTGTATTTTCCACGCAGAATATCCCCGGGGCGCTATTCAAGAGTCTAAGCGTCTTTGCCTTGAGGGATATCAACCTGCTGAAAATAGAATCTCGCCCTCTCCAGGGAGATCCCTGGAAGTATTTATTCTATCTTGATTTCGAGGGAAGTCTCCAGGAGATTAGATGTCAGCGGGCGATAGAGAACTTAAAGGAGATCACCACCTTCTTGAGAATACTCGGTTCCTATCACCAGGGAAAACAGACAGAGGGAAAACTTCACCAAAGGTAAGCGGCTTGACCTTATGAGATTGATATTAGGAAGCTAAAAAGCAAATTAAGATGGGGGGTAACATCTTACAAAGTCAGAGGAATATGCTTAACTCACTCCGAACATTTCTGGGCAGGAAAACAGCTCAGTTACGGCTCTGTTTGAAGAAGAGCCCCTCCATTCCTGTAAATTGCCTCCTTCGCCCGGGGAAGAATATCTTGATTTGTCTCCCTGAGGACGGTAATACGGCAGAGACCCTGGAGTTGTTAAAAATTGAGCTGAACCCCCTTAATATATTTGTCTTAGCAGAAGACCACCAGAATATTGCCGAGTTTCCCTTGGGAATGAAGGTCTTTTCACTGTCTGAAAAGGGGCTTAGTCTCCTCTGTCTTCCCAAGGGGAGCTTGATGAAAGAGGTCCGTAAGCAGGGGATAGACATAGCTATTGACCTTCACTGGCGGTTTTCTCTACCTTCGGCCTATCTGTGTGCCTACAGCGGAGCGGTCTTGAGGATTGGATTTTACAGTCCGCAAGTTCACCGTTTTTTCAATCTTGAATACCACGGTCGAGGGTTTTCCCCTGAAGCCTACCGGGAATTGATCAGGTTTCTAGGAAAGATTAACGCTTTCAGTCACAGATGAAGATTCTGATAATTAGACTCAGCTCCTTGGGCGATGTGGTATTGGTCTCCACCGTTATTGATGCCCTGAAGGAGAAACTCCCTGCCGCAGCTCTCTCTCTTTTGGTATATTCAAAATACAGCGATCTTTATGACAAAGACCGCCGTCTGACAGATCTGATTTCTCTTCCTCCCTCGCCCGCATCCTTTTTTGACCTACTGCGAAAGTTGCGGAAGATGCGCTTTGACACCGTCCTTGACCTTCATTTCAACATTAAAAGTCTGCTAATCAAGGTGTCAGTTCCTGCTATAAGGAGGATCAGTTATCGGAAAGAACACTGGCGGAGAGCGATGATGGTTCGGGCAGCAAGGTTGAAAGCCCCGGGCCCCAAAAGGGTTCTCCTGGCTCCTTGTAGACTCGTAGCCGAGCTTCTCTGCCGAAAGACCAGAACAGACCACACTGTTGAATTGTTTTTGGAGCCGCTAAGACGACTTGGCGTTGAGGCAACAATCCGTCCTCCCAGGCTGTTTATCCAACCCGAGGCAGCGACGGAAATGGAAGGGTTTCTGTCTCAGAACGGTTTTTCTGCTGAGCAACTGCTGATCGGGATCGCCCCTGGTGCCCGCTGGTCAGCGAAGAGATGGATTGCCTCTGGTTTTGCCCAAGTCTGTGACCGGCTTCTAAAAGATCCTAACGTCCGGCTCATTTTCTTAGGTAACCAGGCTGACCTCGATTTCACCCAGCAGATACTCACCCGGATGCGGGGGAAACCGTTGGTGGCCACTGGTCGGTTTGATCTCAAGGGGTTGGTTGCTGCCATCGGGCGCTGCAGGCTTCTGCTGACCAACGACAGCGGCCCGATGCACATTGCCACCGCTTTGGGAGTCCCGGTAGTGGCCATTTTTGGTCCTACTCACCCTAAACTCGGGTTTTCTCCTTTAGGCCCCGGAGATGTCCTGCTCCATGCCGGCTTGCCTTGCAGTCCTTGCAGCCTCCACGGAGAGAAGAGATGCATCCTCAAACATCGCCAGTGCATGGAGCAGATAACACCCGAAATGGTACTTGAAGCAATTCGGCGGGTGTTGAAAGGCAGTCATTAGTCATCGGACATCAGTCATTAGTGAGCTGAGCCAATCGCTCACCAATTAACCATTGCCAGTTATGGTTATCCGTGTCTGATTTGCCCTTTTGCCCTAAAAAAAAGGTGAGGGAGGTATCTTCAGACCCCGATAGAAAGCCAAGGAGCATTTTAGCTTGGAAAAATCAACCTGGGATACATTTGTCGCCCTCGACCTGGAGACTACCGGTCTTGATCCTCAGCAGGCTGAGATAATTGAAATCGGTGCAGTCAAGGTGGAGAAGGGGGAGATCAAGGCTGAATTCGACCAGTTGGTCAAACCAGAGGGTCCCCTTCCACCTGCTATCACGCGCCTGACGGGTATCACCGAAGAGATGGTCAGTCACTCGCCTCCATTAGTGGAAGTCATTCCCTCCTTTATAGAGTTCGTCGGGGAATTCCCCTTAGTTATTCACAATGCCCCTTTCGACCTCTCCTTTCTCCAGAAACATCCCGAGATCTACTTTTCGCAGCAGATCTACGATTCGCTTGAGTTAGCGCGACTGGTGCTACCCAGATTGGTAAACCACAAACTGCAGACCCTGACGCGCTTTTTTCAGATGAAACGGTCTGCCCATCGAGCAGTAAGTGACGCCCGGGCAGTGGCGTTGATCTTCCTTAGATTGATGGACTTACTGTTGGAAAGAGACTTGGCCGGCATCCAAAGGATGCTTAACATAATCCAGGGAACAGACTCCGGTCTCACCGAACTGCTTGCTGAGATTGCCACTGTGGTCGCCAAACAGTCTATGCTCACTAAAATCAAATCGAAAGGGATAGATACAACCTACCTTACAGAATTGTTCAACATAGGTGGCAGAGAGGCAATGGAACCCTTGCTTGGTGAGGAAGAACCTTCGCAGGAGCTGGATCTGAAATCTGTCCTTTCGGTCTTCGACGCCAACGGCCTTCTGCAACAGCAGTTGAAGGGCTATGAGAAGCGAGAAGAACAATTGGCTATGGTTAAAGC
>DAOVPH010000031.1 GCA_030629295.1 Candidatus Latescibacterota bacterium
AGATTCCGATCCTAATAAATTTAGGATTGATTTTAACCAGCTCCCTTAAGGGATCCTGAAGTCGGCGGGCGATGAAGATAGTGCTCCGTAGTCCCGTATCCAGCTCGGGGAACTCCTCCTGGGCCGCTTCAGAAAATGAATACGCAGAAGCTCCATCCTCTTCTACCACAGTATAAGAAAGCTTTCTCTCCGAGCGGGAAAGGATTTCCGCCACCAATCTCTCTGTCTGCTCAACAGCCATTCCGTTGCCCAGGGCAATAATGTCTATCTGATCTCTTTGTACAAGATCCAACAGATCGCTCACTGTTTGCTCCCACTGGTTTTGTAGATCAAGCACTGCTCCCTCTATGTATTCTCCTGCCTGGCCAATTACCGCCGCCCTGGTGACAGTTTTGACTCCGGAACCTATGCCCAGTATTACTGTGTTCTTGAGAGGTGCTCTTAATAGTTCGCTCTTTAAGTTCCTGGCAAACATAATGATAAAGTACTCTTCGGCCTTTTCTGTCAATTCACTCCTCAATTGCCGTTCAATAGCAGGGGCAATCAGTCGTCGGTATCCTTCTTTCATAGCCTTCTTTAGCTCATCGATAAAGATCGTTTCCCTATTCTTCACCACATGAGCCTCTATCCTCTTGAGTATCTCCTCTTCGGGGGCATCTATCGATACCTTAAGGATCTTTTCCTTCTCGCCCCGGTTTATAGCCAAGATTCGATAAGGCGGGACCTTCCAGGGAGCTTCGCTATACTTGTAATACATCTCAAACTCGCCTCGCAGAAACTGGCCTCTGGCTTGGGTGACAAGCATCCCCTTCTGAGAGGTGAATTTTCTCACAATTTCCCTTATCTCAAGATCTTGAGAGAAACGCTCGGCGACAATATCTCTGGCTGACACCAAAACAGCCTCAGGGGTAAGCAGATCCCCTTCTGTCCTCACATACTGTAAAGCGTAATCTTCAGGTGAGCCTTGTGTCACTTCCTGAGCTAACATTAGGTCTGCCAGTGGCTGCAGCCCCAGTTGCCTTGCCAACTCCGCCCTGGTAAGCTCTGCTGGCTTGAATGCCAGGCATAAGTCCTCAATTTCAGGGACAGTTAAAGCGTTCTCAATTTTCTCTTCTATCTGAGGGGAGAACGTCCCCTGGTGGCTGAGAAGTTCGATAAGTTCCTTCTTTCTCCGCTCTAAGAGTTTCATAGCGTTCAGGCCTCGCTGGATTTCACGGAGCTGTTCTTCATTCAATTCCCCAGTCGTTTCTCTCCGATACCGAGCAATAAAGGGCACTGTGTATCCTGCCTCTAAGAGCTCAACTGCCTTTTCTACCTGCGATACCTTTAAAGATAGTTTAGATGCAATTTTGACAACCATTTCTACTCCTCATTGAATAAAGCATTCACAAATTCTGATGGATCAAATTCTTTTAAATCATCCACTCCTTCTCCGATTCCAACCATCTTGATGGGAATGTTCAAATTATCTTTAATCGCGACAACAATACCTCCTTTCGCTGTTCCATCCAGTTTAGTGAGGGCAATTCCGGTCAGTCCGATGGCCTGGTTAAAGTAATCTGCCTGGGCGATTGCGTTCTGGCCGGTGGTTGCATCAAGCACCAGGATCGTCTCATCAGGGGTGCCTTCTGCCTGCTTACCCAGTACCCTTTTGATCTTCTTCAACTGTTCCATAAGGTTTACCTTGGTGTGAAGTCTGCCAGCAGTGTCAATGATGAGCAGATTCGCCCCTCGGGACTGGGCGGCACAAAAAGCATCGAAGACTACTGAGGCGGGATCGGCTCCAGGTTGATGTTTGACCAGTTCCGCCCCGGTCCGCTTGGCCCAGATCGCCAACTGTTCGATAGCCGCCGCTCGGAAGGTATCGGCCGCAGCTAAGACAACCTTTCTGTCCCAATCCCGATATCTTTTGGCTAACTTGCCGATCATCGTGGTCTTGCCTGTACCGTTTACCCCCACAGCCATAATCACATAGGGGCGACCTTCCGGCTTGGTAAACTCCATCGTAGCCGGAGCCGAGCCGTCCCAGATGGCCAAACTTTACTGTTTCACAAGAGCCTTAACACCCTCGGAATCACTTAGATTCCCTCGCCGAATTGACTCCCGAAGACCCCGAATGATTTTTTCGCTGGTCTCCACTCCAATATCCGCCCCGATGAGCACCTCTTCGAGTTCTTCCAGCATTTCCCCATCTGCCCTCGGATGTCTGCTTACCACCGCCGAAAGCTTCCTCACCATCCCGGTGCGAGTTTTCTTCAGGACATCTGCTAACTTTCTAAACAAGAGATTCTGCTCCTGTAGTTTCACAATTACCTTTAGTTAATCAGTCTGCATAAGCGTATAGTATAAGAAACCGGGAGAGATTTGTCAATAGAAACTTATTTCTTTTGTAGAAAGTCAAATCTGGCCACAAGGACACAAAGAGCACAAAGAAACCAGAACATATAACTAACTAATTATTAAGAACATTCTTTCTTCGTGTCCTTGGCGCCTTTGTGGCAAGATCAGTTTTGGATACTTTTTACGGCCGAATCAATTATGGCTCCCCAACCTCAACAAGCTACTGTAAGATCAGTAATTAGGGATATTAGTACAATTCAGCAAGATAGGTTTCTGTTCAACGAATAGAACAGAGGAATTTTTTCCCTTGACAAAACGTCCTCAAAATTGTATCATTTCTCAACAGGAGGCAAAGAGATGGCCAAGAGCTACGCTGAAATAAACGCAAAGATAAAAAAGGGGGCAGCAGTAGTTGTCACTGCCGAGGAGATCATCGACATTGTTGAACAAGAAGGAACCCGAAAGGCCGCCCAACAGGTAGATGTGGTTACTACAGGTACTTTCGGGCCGATGTGCTCCTCTGGGATGCTCCTAAATATCGGACATTCCACTCCCAAGATTAAAATTCACCAGGCCTGGCTAAACGACATCCCTGTCTCTGCTGGCTTAGCCGCTGTAGACCTTTACCTGGGGGGTACCGCTCTGCCGGAGCACGACCCATTGAATACCCATTATCCGGGAGAGTTCCTCTACGGCGGGGGCCATGTGATCCAGGACTTGGTCGGAGGTAAAGACATTCAACTTAAAGCTATCGGCTACGGTACTGATTGCTATCCCCGGAAACGACTGGAGACATGGATCAACATCAAAGACCTGAATGAAGCCACCCTGTTGAATCCCAGAAATGCCTACCAGAATTACAATGTGGCAGTGAACCTTTCAGCTAAAACCATTCACACCTATATGGGCGTCCTCAAATCCAACTTAGGGAACGCCATCTACTGCAGTGCCGGTCAGCTCAGTCCCCTGTTTAATGACCCCTTTTACAGAACCATCGGCGTTGGGACCAGAATCTTCTTAGGGGGTGGGGTGGGCTATGTCTGCTGGCATGGGACCCAACATGACCCTAACGTTCCCAGGGGAGAGAACGGCGTGGTCAAAGCCGGAGCAGGCACCTTGGCCGTCATCGGAGATCTTAAACAGATGAGCCCTGAATGGCTGGTCGGCGTAAGTATGTTGGGATATGGGGCATCGCTGACGGTGGGACTGGGTATTCCCATTCCTATCTTAAACGAACAGATCGTCCGCTTTACCGCGGTCAAAGACGAAGAGATATGGGCTCCGATAGTCGATTACTCCGATGCCTACCCCAATAATAAATCGAAGATCCTGGGCGAGGTAGACTACAAATCCTTAAAACAAGGGAACATCACCATAAAAGGGGGAAAGGTCCCTACTTCCTCTCTTTCCAGTTACTCCAAGGCAAGAGAGATTGCCAAGACCCTGAAGGAGTGGATCAAAAAGGGAGAATTTCTCTTGGGGGCTCCTTCGCAACTTGTCCCTTCGGTAGAGTCTGAAATTCGGTTTAAACCCCTGAAGTATCGCCCCCTCCAGTAGTCGAAAACTCTACATCTGGGATATTGGTAACTCCCAAACCAGCTTCTTGAATATCTCTCCTCTCTCTCTAAAATTTCTGAACATATCGTAGCTGGCACAGGCAGGCGACAGTAACACTACTCCACCCTTTCGAGTCTCTTCCTTGGCCTTCTGTACCGTTTGAGCAAGAGAAAGACAATAGTGCAAAGATACTTTCCTTCCCTGTTGGTTTTTTTCTCTCTCCACCAGAGTGCCGATTTTTTTCGCAGTGGCTCCAATCAGGATGAGAGTCTTTACTCGAGCAGTAATTGCTTTTGCTAACTCTCCGAATTGCAGGCCTTTATCGGACCCTCCCACGATAAGGGCGATCTCTCCTGAGAAGCAGTCCAGGGCCGCCAAAGTGGCTTCAGGAGTAGTAGCGATGGAATCGTTGTAGTATTTAACTCCGCCCAGCTCTCTGACAAACTCTAACCGATGTTCCACGCCCTGGAAGGTGCGAAATGTCTCTCGAATGGCCTTTAGTGGAGCTTCTGCCAACCAGGCGGCTGCGGCCGAAACCAGAGCATTTTGCAGATTGTGTTTGCCTGGCAGAAGCAGTTCTTGTACCCCACAGATCTCGGCCTGATGGGTCCCTTGCCTCAAAATAATCTTCTCCCCTTGGACAAATGCCCCTTGGTCAAGTTTCCTCTTCAGACTGAAGAACCACACCTTGCCCTGGCACTCTTTTTCCCAATCTCTGACAATGGGGTCGTCGTAGTTCAGCACTGCTATATCTCCACGTCCTTGATGAGCGATTATCTCTTTTTTGGCCTCAATGTAGTTTTTCATCGTCCGGTGGCGGTCAAGATGGTTAGGAGTGAGATTGGTTATTACCGCTATGTGTGGGCTTTTACCTACACTCCGGAGGTATTCTAACTGAAAGCTGGAAAGCTCCAACACCACCGGGGTATCAGGTTTGATCTGGCGAAGCCGTTCCAGGGGAGAGCCGCCGATATTTCCTCCCACCACGGTCTGGGGATTTACTTTCTGGAGAATATCGCCGATTAAGGCGGTGGTAGTAGTCTTGCCATTAGTTCCAGTTATCCCGATTATAGGTGCAGGACAGAGGCGGAAAAAGAGGTTCATCTCTGTTTCAATCGGTACGTCGTTCTCCCGGGCAACCTTCAAGAAAGGAGAGTCTTGAGGCACAGCTGGGTTGACCACAATCAACTCTGCCTCCTGGAAATCTTTTCTGTCGTGTCCACTCAGTTTTAGCGTTACTGGCAGGTTGGCTAAGGCATCTACTGATTCCTGGAGGGTCTCTCTGCCCCGCAGATCAGTGACGGTGACTTCGGCTCCCTTGCTCACCAAGAACCTGGTGACACCCAACCCTCCCCCGAAAAGTCCCAATCCCATTACAGTAACTTTTTTACCCTTGAAGTCCAATTCCATCTCACTTTCTGCCCTTTTCACCTGAAGCCTCCCAGTCACTCTGAGAAAGAAACTCCCTCTTGCCTTCTCCTCTTTTTTATCAACTCCAACAGCTTTTTATTGAACTCCTTAGCAGGATGATGGCCACTGACTCGCAAAAGATAATTAAGGGCAATTATTTCGGCAATTACGGTGATATTTTTGCCTGGATAGATGGGAATGGTAACCTTTGGAATTTCTACATCCAAAATGGAGACAACCTTGTCATCGATGCCTATTCTCTCGTAGTCCATGTTTTCGTCCCAGTCTACCAGTTCTACTTCCACCTGGACTCTTTTTTGGAGACGGATCGCCCTGACTCCGAATACCTTCTCTACATCCACTATGCCCACACCTCGGATCTCGAGGTGATGGCGCAGGATATCATTGCCTTTGCCCATCAAAATGCCTTGGCTCCTGCGGCTAATGATCACTATGTCGTCGGCGACCAGGCGATGTCCCCGTTCCACTAGGTCTAAGGCAAGCTCGCTTTTGCCTATGGAGCTTCTGCCGGTGAACAGAAGACCAACACCGTAGACATCCACCAAGGAGCCGTGGAGAGTGAGGCGGGGGGCAAAGATATCGTCTAAGTAGAGGCTAAACAGATGAGTGAACTTAGTGGTGGCAAACCTCGTTTTGAACAGAGGGATAGCCTGTTGGTCGGCAAGCTCTGTCAGTCCGCCAGGAATGGGGTTGTTTCCGGTGATGATAATGCAGGGGAGGTCAAACTGGAAGATCATCCCCAAGGTCTCCCGTCTCTTTTTCTCTGGAAGCTCAGCCAGGTAGACCATCTCGGTGTTGCCCAGTACTTGAACTCGATCAAAAGTGTAAAGCTCTACAAATCCGGTTAAAGCCAGACCCGGGCGATGGATCTCAGCACTGGTAAGCTTCCGATCCATCCCTCCCTGTCCAGCCACCAGTCTCAAAGCTAACCTCCGTCGATTCTGTTTGAAAAATGTCTCTACAGTGATTTCTCCCATCAAAGATTCCCCCCTTATGAGTTCCTTAACACCCGGATATTCTCCGCCACATCGCCTGAGCCGAAGATAGCCGAGCCCGCCACTAAGATATCCACCCCCGCCTGTTTAGCCTTAGATGCGGTTTGGGTCCATATCCCGCCATCAACTTCAATCTCTGTCCTCAAACCTGCTTGGTCAATCCACTGGCGCAGCTGTCTTATCTTCTCTAAGCAAGAAGGTATAAAGGTTTGTCCCCCAAAACCAGGATTGACCGACATCACCAGCACAAGGTCTAACTGTTCAAGCACAGGCTTTAGCACATCAACTGGGGTATCGGGGTTAAGAGATACGCCTACGCAAACCTGCTGGGTGCGGATCTGACTGATTATCCCCGGTAGGTTGGGACAAACCTCTGTATGGACGGTAATAGAGTCAGCCCCATCGGCAGCAAAATCCTTCACATACCGGGCTGGTTGTTCGATCATCAAGTGTACGTCGAGTTTCAACTGGGTCAATTTTCTGACCGCTTTCACCACAATGGGTCCGAAGGTTATGCTGGGGACAAAGTGGCCGTCCATCACATCTAAGTGGAGAAGGTCTGCCCCACCTGCCTCTGCCTTCTCGACTTCGGTGCGCAAACAGGTGAAATCGGCTGCTAAAAGAGATGGCGCTATTTTCACTCTCTTGTCTCTCAAAGTTCACTCACCACCAGATCTACCTGCTCCCCCCTCTGCACCTCTTCGCCTGGTTTGACCGATTGTTCCAAAACAGTGTCAGGAAGATACTCAACATTGGGAAGATAGCTTATCGTCCCTGGTTTGAGGTTCATTTCCTCCAACACAGTTAGGGCTTCTTCTAAGGCTTTGCCCACCAGGTTGGACATCAACATCCCCCCTTCTTCCGGTCCGATGCTCACCACAAGGTTCACCAGCACATCTGCTCCTACAGTGGTGTCTGGTGCAGGCACCTGGGAGATGATCGTCCCCTTCTGGAACTGATCAGAGGCTTCCCTACTGATTGGCCCCACTTTAAGCCCTCCCTGCTCTAAAAGCAGCCTTGCCTCTCGCTCTGAAAGCCCGCAGACATCCGGAACCTCATAGAGTTTCCCTCCTCTGCTGACAACGACATAGATATGCCTTCCTACCTTTACCTGGGAGAAGGGGTCGGGCCTTTGGGAGATTATCTGCCCTGCCAAAAGCTGTTCTGTCTGCTGCCATCTTTCCACGCTCAAAATAAGGCCCTTAGTCTGCAAAATATTTGTTGCTTCCTCTAGACTTTTTTCAGTTACGTCGGGCACCTCAACCTCTTGCCCGTATTTTACCACCCTGGGCATAATCACCCGGTCAAAAAGTACCAAGCCCACAACTAAGCACACAATCCCTGCCAACAGGAATAAAAGTATCTGCTTAACCATCCTCAATTCTCCTTATTCTGGCGGCAAAAGACCCGTCGCAATGATCTCTGGGGGGAAATATCTCAACATAGTCATCTGCTATAGAAGGAAGAACAACGGTGGCCTTTTCCAATTTGAACTGAGGATTTCCCTTAAGAAATCCTTCTACCACCATCTCATTCTCTTCAGGTTCAATACTGCAAGTACTGTAGACCAATACTCCCCTGGGTTTTAGCAGTCTTGCCCCCCTTTCTAACAAGGCAAGTTGAAGAGCTGTCAGCTCCTCGATTTTCTCCTGCATCTTCCAGCGGGCATCGGCCCTGCGGCAAAGAGTACCTGATCCCGAACAGGGCACATCCACCAGGACCCGATCAAAGGGTTCCGAGGTAAAATTCAAGGCGTCTTCTGCCTTAGCCTGGATAATCTGTATACCTAACCTTTTAATATTCTCCCGAAACATTCTGAGTCGCCCTTTGTGTCTATCAAGGGCAAGGATTAGTCCTTGATTTTTCATTATTTCAGCTATTTGCGTGGCTTTCCCTCCTGGGGCACTGCACATATCCAGGACCCTTTGCCCTGGCCGAGGGGCAAGCAGAAGAACCGCCACCCCAGCACCAGGGTCCTGCACCTGAAAATGACCTTCCAGAAAACATCTGGTTTTGAACAGACCTTCGGCTGATTCCAGCTCCAGGAAATCCGGTAGAAGCTGGTTGGGCCGTGCTTTAATACCCTTTGTCTTTAATTCACGAATGAGGTTCTCTGGAGTGGTTTTAAGGGAGTTAACGCGAATAAAGATCTTGGGCTGGGTATTGTCAAACTTGCACAGTTCAGCCGTTACTGTCGATCCATATCGTTTAATCCACCTTTTCACCACCCAAAGAGGGTGGGAGTAATAAACCGAAAGATAAGCCGCTGGATCTGTTTCAATATCCGGGTAGTCGACATTATCCCCTTCTCTGACAACCCTGCGCAGCACTGCGTTGATTAAGCCCTTGGTGCCCCGATTTCCGTATTGTTCGGCAAGTTTGACCGCCTCGTCTACCGCTGCCCAGGGAGGAATTCTATCCAGAAAGATAATCTGATAGACTCCCAGGCGCAATACATTTTTTATCCATGGGTTAAGTTTCTCTGGTCCTCTGGTCAGGTAGCTCTTCAAAATCCAGTCCAGCCGTTCTCGCCATTTGGTCACTCCCAGGACCAACTTCTTCACCAATGCCTTATCCGTATCCGACAGGCCGCTTTGAGACAGACGGCTTTCCAAGATCTTATCCACATATGCGCCCTGATCAACCCGTTTGAGTATCTTCAGGGCAAACTCTCGGGCAGTAAGCTCATTCACTGGTTTCTACCTGAAGCTGCCACGAAGGCATTCACCCTGTGGAATAGAAATCAGAAATTCTTTATTCCACAGGGCTGGGACACCAAGGGAATATTTGTTATTTAATCTTGGCGTCTTAGTGTCTTGGTGGCTAAAGCGTTACTGTTGGACAGATAGGTAGCAAGCACCTTCCGGACAATGGGGGCAGCGGCGGTGGCGCCGTGCCCTCCTGCTTCTACCACTGCAGCCACTGCTATGCTTGGTTCTTCAAAGGGAGCATAGGCAACAAACCAGGCATGGTCCTCTCCGTGGGGATTCTGGGCGGTTCCTGTCTTGCCCGCTACATGAAAACTCTTTGCCCTGGCTAAATACCCCGTCCCCTTCTCCCCCTCCACTGCTTCTAAGAGCGCTTGCCTGATAAGTGAGAGAGTAGAAGCAGAAATTGCCCTCACATCTTTAACAACAGGCTGGGGGGACAAAACCACATCTCCCTTAGCAGTAACGACCTTCTTTAAAAGGTGGGGTCGGGCTAACTTCCCAGTAGCTATCGCCCCGATGTAACAAGCCATCTGTAGAGGGGTAACCAGAATCTCTCCTTGCCCGATGGCCAAGTTCAGCAGTAGCCCTTTAGTCCATTTTCCTTTCCCATACTCCCGGTCATAGTACTCCGCAGAGGGAATAAGTCCACCTGCCTCACCAGGTAAATCAATACCAGTTTTCTTACCTAATCCCAGAACCCGTGCGTACCGACCCCATTTCTCTAAACCCACTTTCAACCCCAGTTGATAGAAATAGACATCGCAGGATTGAGCAATCGCTGGGATTAGTCCTAAACAGCCGTGGCCTTCTTCTTTCCAGCAACCATAGTACCGAATTCCAAACTTAAATGCTCCCGTGCAGGGAGCAAAGTGGGTTTTTGGATCCACAAGCTCCAGATCTAACCCAGCTATTGCAGCCACCATCTTGGCTGTAGAGGCGGGAGGGTATCCACTTTGAATTGACCGATTAAAAAGTGGATGCCGCAGGTCGGTGTTGAGACTATCCCAGACGGCGGGGTCAAGAACCCCGGAGAAGAGACTGGGGTCGTAGTCCGGTTTGCTGACCATTGTTAATATCTCCCCGGTTCGGGGGTCAAGGGCTACCAGCGCCCCTTGATGCTCTCCAAAGGCCTCTGTGGCCACCCCTTGCAGTTGGCTATCAATAGTTAGGTACAGGCTATGCCCTACCTTAGGCTCGCGAAGTCCCCTGCGGAACAATTCTTTAATCTCTCTTCCGAAGGCATCAACCTCCAGGTACTTCACCCCATTTCTGCCGCGGAGAAATTCCTCGTACTCTCTCTCCATTCCTGCCTTGCCAACCGTTTCCCCAGGAAGATAGCCTTTAGCCCGAAGTCGGGTAAACTCTCTATCCGAAAGCTCCCCCACATATCCTAAAATATGTCCCGCCAGATTTCCCTGAGGATAATTTCTTCTGGGTTCCACCTGACAAATTACCCCTGGTAGCTCATATCTATTCTCCTCAACAATGGCCACCGCTTTCACGCCTGCATCCCGTTTCAGGCGGATCTTCTCATAAGGACGCCTCTTGCAGGACTCGAGTTTCTCCCTAACTTTCTGTTTGTCTAAATTTAAAGCCAGACTAATATCTTCAGCCGTTTTCCCTAAATTCCTCAATTGAAAGGGAATAATAGCGATAGTGTATGAAGGGCGGTTCTCCACAAGGATCTGACCATTCCTATCGTAGATAAGTCCACGAGGAGCGGGCACAGAAACTACCCTAATCCTGTTTTTTTCCGAAAGATCGAAGTAATGGGCACCGCGAATAATTTGCAATTGAAACAACCGGACGCCCAGAATGCCAAAAAGAAAAACGGCTATCCCCAACAGATAGCGCCTTTTCACATCCCCTTCCTGCAGCAAGATTAGTATCTCCCTTTTCTCAAATTGAAGACTATCCACAACAATGCTACCCACAACGCCGTGGTGTATAGGGCACCAGGCAACCCGTACCTGAAGAACAACAAGAAAGAGCCCTTTATATCTCCACTCGAAGAGAGAAGAGAATAGAGAAGATTGTTAAAAAAGGCCGCCGCAAAGATAATGCCCCCCTGGACC